>NZ_LWRX01000008.1:0-1119 GCF_001683835.1 Ralstonia sp. RL
GGCCGGGCGCTGGCCGGCGATCCGATTGCGCAAACCCTGCGCCTGCTGCGCGACGGTCGCATCGTGGCGATCAAGGGACTGGGCGGCTTCCATCTGGCCTGCGATGCCCGGCAGGCAGCGGCCGTGGCCCGCTTGCGCGTGCGCAAGCAACGCGAGGCCAAGCCGTTTGCGGTGATGGGCCTCAATGTTGCTTCGCTGTCCGGCCTGGCGCGCATCGGCGAGGCGGAATCGGCCTTGCTGCACAGCATGGCGGCGCCCGTCGTGTTGTGCCCGAAAGGCGACCTCGAACTGCCCGGCATCGCGCCCGGCCTGGCCTGGCTTGGTGCGATGCTGCCGGCGACGCCGCTGCACCTGCTGCTCTGGCATGAGGCGGCTGGCCGGCCGGCCGGCACCGATTGGCTCAAGGAGCCGAGCGAGCTGCTGCTCGTGATGACCAGCGCCAACCCGCATGGCGAACCGCTGGTGATCGCCAACGACGAGGCGCTGGTGCGCCTGGCCGGCATCGCCGACGCCTTCCTGCTGCACGACCGCGATATCGTCATCCGCTGCGATGATTCGGTGGTGCGGGCGACGCCGCAAGGGCCGGCCTTCATTCGCCGCGCCCGGGGCTACGTGCCGGTGCCGGTCGCCCTGGCCGAGGATGGGCCGACGGTGCTGGCGCTGGGCGCTTACCTGAAGAACACGGTGTGCGTGCTGAAGGGCCGCGAGGCCTTCCTGTCGCAGCACGTCGGCGGCTTGGACAACGCGGCGGCCATCGGCTTCCTCGAGGAAACCGTCGAACACCTGCTGGCCATCCTGGACGTGAAGCCGGAGATCATCGCGCATGACCTGCATCCGGATTTCCCCTCCACCCATCTTGCCGTGCGCCTGGCCGAACGCTTCGGTGTTCCGGCGCGGGCGGTCGGCCACCATGCGGCGCACCTGGCCGCCATCGCCGCCGAGCACGGCCTGGCCGGGCCATGGGTTGGTCTGGCGCTGGATGGCGTCGGCCTCGGCCCGGACGGTGGCGCCTGGGGCGGTGAGTTGTTGCGGCTGGACGGCGCCGATTGCGCTCGCCTCGGCCATCTCCAGCCGCTGCGCCTGCCGGGCGGTGAGCGGGCGGCACGCGAGCCCTGGCGC
>NZ_LWRX01000171.1:0-56813 GCF_001683835.1 Ralstonia sp. RL
AGGATCGCGTGCTCGATGCCGCCGATGTACTGGTCCATCGGCATCCAGTAATCGTTGCGGGCGTCGACCATCGTGGCGCCGTCCGGGCACGTATAGCGCATGTAGTACCAGCACGAATCGATGAAGGTATCCATCGTGTCGGTCTCGCGGCGCGCGGGCTTGCCGCACGACGGGCACGTGCAATTCAGGAAGCGCGGATCCTTGGCGAGCGGGTTGCCCGTGCCGTCCGGAACGAGGTCTTCGGGCAGACGCACCGGCAGGTCCTGCTCGGGCACCGGCACGACGCCGCAGCTCTCGCAGTGGATCAGCGGGATCGGCGTGCCCCAGTAGCGCTGGCGCGAAATGCCCCAGTCGCGCAGGCGCCAGGTGGTCTTCTTCTCGCCGACGCCCTGAGCGGCCAGGTCGGCGGCCACGGCATCGACGGCTTGCTGATAGTTCAGGCCATCGTACTTGCCGCTGTGGACGAGCACACCGTGCTCCTTGTCAGCGTACCAGTCGGCCCAGGTGGTGGTGTCGTACGGCTGGCCCTTCACATCCACGACCTGCTTGATCGGCAGGCCGTACTTGTTGGCGAACGCGAAGTCGCGCTCATCGTGCGCGGGCACGCCCATCACGGCGCCGTCGCCGTAGCTCATGAGCACGTAGTTGCCGACCCACACCGGCACGGGCTCGCCCGTGAGCGGGTGCGTGACCGTCAGGCCGGTCGGCATGCCCTTCTTTTCCATGGTCGCCATGTCGGCTTCCATGACGCTGCCGTGCTTGCATTCGTCGATGAAGGCCGCGAGTGCCGGGTTGGTCTGCGCGGCATGCGTGGCGATCGGGTGTTCGGCCGCCACGGCGCAGAAGGTGACTCCCATGATGGTGTCGGCGCGCGTGGTGAAGACGTACAGTTTGCCGTCATTGATCGGCTTGCCATCTTCGCCCGGGATGGTGTGCGGGAACGCAAAGCGCACGCCCTCGCTCTTGCCGATCCAGTTCTGCTGCATCAGCTTGACGCGCTCCGGCCAGCCCAGTGCATCCAGATCGGAGAGCAGTTCCTGCGCGTACTCGGTGATGCGCAGGTAGTACATCGGGATCTCGCGCTTTTCCACCACCGCGCCCGAGCGCCAGCCGCGCCCGTCGATCACCTGTTCGTTGGCGAGCACGGTCTGGTCGACCGGATCCCAGTTCACGGTGCCAGTCTTGCGGTAGGCGATGCCCTTCTCGAGCATCTTCAGGAACAGCCACTGGTTCCAGCGGTAGTAGTTGGGGTCGCAGGTGGCGACCTCGCGCGACCAGTCGATCGCCAGGCCCATCGACTGCATCTGCTTCTTCATGTAAGCGATGTTGTCGTAGGTCCAGGTGGCCGGGGCCACGCCGTTGTTGAGCGCCGCGTTCTCCGCCGGCATGCCGAAGGCGTCCCACCCCATCGGCATCAGGACGTTGTACCCCTTCATGCGCAGATGACGCGTCATCACGTCATTGATCGTGTAGTTGCGCACGTGGCCCATGTGCAGCTTGCCCGACGGATACGGCAGCATCGAGCAGGCGTAGAACTTGGGCTTGTCCGAGCCGTCAGCGGCGCGCGCGTGTTCGGTCACGCGATAGGCGTCTTTGGCCTGCCAGTGTTGTTGCGCCAGCTGTTCAACGTCAGACGGGGAATATTTCTCTTGCATGGTGACGGAACGCCCGGATGCTGCGGGCGATTGCAGCCGCGGCGCCTGCGCGCGCGGCCGGATTGGATAACGGAAAAGGCCCGATTATACCGTCGCCACCCGCCCCGCCGGAGCCGCGGCAACGGCGCAAGAAGGCGCCGGACAGGCCTGCCGGCGCCTCTTTTTGTGCGCTTGCTACAGGCCCAGCACGTCGTTCATGTCGTACAGGCCCTTCTTGCCGGCCACGAACACCGCTGCGCGCACCGCGCCCTCGGCATACGACTGCCGCGTGTTGGAGCGATGCGTGATCTCGATGCGCTCGCCTTCGCCGGCAAACAGCACGGTGTGGTCGCCGACGATGTCGCCACCGCGCACGGTGGCAAAGCCGATGGTGCCCAGCTCGCGCGGGCCGGTCTCGCCTTCGCGCGCATAGACGGCGCGGTCGGCCAGCCGGGTGCCCTGCGCCTCGGCCACGATCTCGCCCATCTTGAGCGCGGTGCCCGACGGCGCATCGATCTTATGCTTGTGGTGTGCCTCGATGATCTCGACATCGTAGCCCTGCGCCAGGATCTTGGCCGCCACTTCGATCAGCTTGAACGTGGCGTTCACGCCCACGCTCATGTTGGGCGCCCAGACCACGCCGATCGACTCGCCGTAGGTCTTGAAGCTGGCCTTCTGCTCGGCCGAGAAGCCGGTGGTGCCGATCACCACGGCCTTGCCGAGTTCACGCGCGATGTCCAGGTGGTGGATCGTCGCGTCAGGGCGGGTGAAATCGATCAGCACGTCAGCCTGCGACAGGCCTGCGCGCACATCGTCGGTCACGATCACGCCCGTGGCCTTGCCAAGCCTAGCGCCGGCGTCCTGCCCCACGGCATCGCTGCCCGGACGATCCAGCGCAGCGCCCAGCGTCACGCCGGGGGTGCGCAATACGGTGTCGATCAGCATCTGGCCCATGCGGCCCGAGGCGCCTGCAATCGCGATTTTCATGTCGGTGGAAGCGAAAAGCTGCAAAAGGGGAAACGGTCTGTAAAACGCACAAGCGGCGGAACCCGTCCGCCGCTCGCTCGAAGTCGTGATGCCGGCGCGCTGGCTATGCGCGCTTCACGGCGTTTACTGCGATTGGGTGGCCGGCGGCGGAACGCTGGTATCCGTGCCACCGCCGCCGCTGCGGCGCTCCGGCAGCGTCACGTCGACGTTGTTCTTCGAGCCGGCGGTCGATTGCACACGGTCGCTCACTTCGGCCGACGGGATGGACGGCGCACGCGATGCCGGCGCTGCGCCCGCCGCTGCAGCGGCCTGGGCAGCGTCCTTCTTCGGACGCTTAATGCCGTCGATCTCGGCAATCAGGTCCTGCTCCGACGGCAGGTCTTCAGCCCCGGCCCATTTAGCCAAGCGATCGCCGTCGAACCACACCGTCAGCTTGCGCTCCTGCACGACGTTGGTATTGCCGCGCTTGAACGAGAAGATGTAGTCCCAGCGGTTGGCGTGGAACATGTCGGTCAGCAGCGGCGAACCGAGCACGAAGCGCACCTGGTCGCGCGTCATGCCTTCTTTGAGCTGCGCGGCCTGCTCGCGCGACACGAAGTTGCCCTGCACGATATCGATGCGATACGGCGTGATGGCATTCGCGATCCTGCGCGTGGTGCTGTCATAGGTGCCGCACCCGGCCAGCAACGCCGACGCGGCGAGCATGGCGCCCATCAACAGGCCGCCGCGACGGGCGACATGGGCAAAACGGGCAGGACTGCGCGCAAAGGAAAAGGTCATGAGCGATCGGCCTTCAAACGGTTCCGGGGCAAGCCCGGCACGGGGGGTTCTGGCGACGGCCCGGGCACCTGAGGCAGGCCCGTCAATGGGACTTTTATCGCCAAAACCCTTATGATTGGAATATCCGAACATTGTACTCTAGGGAGCCTGGCGCATGCCGAGTCCTGCAGACCTCAAGAACATCGGTCTGAAAGCCACGGTGCCGCGGTTGAAGATTCTCGAGATCTTTCAGACCAGCGATGAGCGCCACATGAGCGCTGAAGACGTGTACCGCATCCTGCTCGCGGAACACATGGACATTGGCCTGGCCACGGTCTATCGCGTCCTCACGCAGTTCGAGCAGGCGGGCCTGCTGTCGCGCAACAACTTCGAATCCGGCAAGGCGATCTACGAACTCAACGAAGGCAAGCACCATGACCATCTGGTGTGCCTCGATTGCGGCCGCGTGGAAGAATTCTTCGATGCCGAGATCGAGCAGCGCCAGCAGAGCATTGCCCGCGCACGCGGCTTCGCGCTGCAGGAACACGCGCTGTCGCTCTACGGCAACTGCACGAAAGAGCCCTGCCCGCACCGCCCGAAACGCTGACGCATTGCTCCAGGGAAAAAGAAACGGCCGCTTCATCTGCGGCCGTTTTTGTTGAGGCGGGAAGCGCGGGTCACACGGACAACCGCGTCTCACCCTCCTTTTCCGGATCCCCCTTGCTGCTCCTGGCAGCCTTGCCCTTGCCGGAGCCATCGGACGGCAGCGTCGGATGACCTGAGGCATCCACGGGCTGCCCTGTGTATTCGGCCACGACCTGCTTGAACAACTGGCGCGCCCACACGAGCATCGGGTGCGTGTTGCGGCTACGGTGCCACAGCATGTTCAGGCCAAGGACGGTTTCGAGTTCGGTGGGCAGCGGGAAGGCGTTCAGCTCGTACGTCTGGCAGACCAGCTCTTTCATCAGCGAATTGACCGTGAAGATCATGTCGGTTTGCGCCGCCACCTCGGCCTGCGTGCGCCAGCCGTGCACGGTCATGGTCGAATTGCGCTTGAGCCCGCGCTGCTGCAAGGCGTAGTCGAGCGGGATCAGCGACGGCGCGACGCGGGCGCCGGGGCTGCCCTGCGCCACGAAGATGTGCTCGCAGTCGAGGTACTGCTCGAGCGTGCAGCCATTGCCCAGGATCGGGTGGCCCTTGCGTGCGCAGACCCACATGTTGAAGGAGGTCACGACCTCTTCCACGATCTCGGGATGGCGCGTCGGGAAAGGCGAGAACGCCAGATCCAGCTCATTGGCGCGCATGGCGGCCACGTCGGCCTCCCACGACGACGACTCGGTCAGCCGGACCTGCAGGCCCGGCGCGAGGCGCTTGATGCGCAGCAGGAAGCGGTCGAACAAGGCATCGCCGAGCGTGCCGGCAAAGCTGATGTTGAAGGTGCCCGTCGCCTCGGCCGGCTCGAACGCGGCGATATCGCCCTCGTTGATGGCGGCCCACAGATCGAGCATCTCGCGGACCTTCGGGCCGAGTTCCAGCGCCTTGGGGGTCGGGGTCAGCCCGTGCGGAACACGAATGAAGAGGGGATCATCGAAGATTTCCCGCAGGCGGCCCAGCGAATGCGACACCGCCGGCGCCGTCATGTGCATCTTTTCTGCCACGTAGGTGGCGTTCCGCTTGCTGAGCAGCTCGACAAAAATCACCAACAGTTTGGTATCGACGTTGACCATGGGACGCCTTGGCTCAGACACATTGGAAGGTGCAGGGGCAACCATTGCCGAGGCAATGGGCCCGGTGCGGCAGACGCGGTTGCCGCACCCGAATGTAGTATTTGTTCAGTGTACGGAAGGCAACCCGAATTTCAAAGCAAATTCCAATGGACGCGCACGTCCGGTTGACCCCGTTGCAAACGTTTTCCTCCAACTGTATAACAAAAAAAGCGCCGCTGGCCGAAGGAATGCCGGCCACCGGTTAAAAGAAAACGCGCCCGAAGGCGCGTTTTTTCCTGGGCGGCGTACCGGCTTACTTGGCCACCACGCGGGCCATTTCGAGCACCTTGTTCGAGTAGCCCCATTCGTTGTCGTACCAGCTCACGACCTTGATGAAGGTGCCGTCCAGCGCGATACCGGCTTCGGCGTCGAAGATCGAGGTGCGCGCATCGCCGCGGAAATCCGTAGCGACGACCTTGTCCTCGGTGTAGCCGAGCACGCCCTTCAGGGCGCCTTCGCTCTGCGCCTTCATTTCGGCGCAGATTTCGTCGTACGTGGCGGACTTTTCCAGCTCGACGGTCAGGTCGACCACCGACACGTCGGAGGTCGGCACGCGGAACGACATGCCGGTCAACTTCTTGTTCAGCTGCGGGATCACCACGCCCACGGCCTTGGCGGCGCCGGTGGAGGACGGGATGATGTTTTCCAGGATGCCGCGGCCGCCGCGCCAGTCCTTGTTGGACGGGCCGTCAACGGTCTTCTGCGTGGCGGTGGCAGCGTGCACGGTCGTCATCAGACCGCGCTTGATGCCCCACTTGTCGTTCAGCACCTTGGCAACCGGTGCCAGGCAGTTGGTCGTGCACGAAGCGTTCGAGATGATCGCCTCGCCCTTGTACGTTTCGTGGTTCACGCCATACACGAACATCGGGGTGTCGTCCTTCGACGGGGCCGACATGATCACCTTCTTGGCGCCTGCGTCGATGTGCTTCTGTGCGCCTTCCTTGGTCAGGAAGATGCCGGTGGATTCGACCACCACGTCTGCGCCGACTTCGCCCCACTTCAGTTCGGCCGGATCCTTGACCGCGGTCAGGCGGATCTTCTTGCCGTTGACGACCAGCGTGTTGCCGTCGACCGAGACTTCACCCTCGAAGCGGCCGTGCACCGAGTCGTACTTCAGCATGTACGCCAGATAGTCGGGCTCGAGCAGGTCGTTGATGGCAACGACTTCGATGTCCTTGAAGTTGGCGACGGCGGCGCGGAACACCATGCGTCCGATGCGGCCGAAGCCATTGATGCCGATCTTGATGGTCATGGTCAGTCTCCTGATAGCAGAAAAGAAATCGACGAAAGCAACGCGGCACCTCGTGGGTGCCGCGCGCGCAAATTCAGTTAGGCAATGACGCTCTTGGCGGTGTTCGCCACGTTCTCGACCGTGAAGCCGAAGTGCTTGAACAGCACGCCTGCCGGGGCGGATTCACCGAACGTGTCGATGCCCACCACGGCCTGCACCTGGTACTTCCACCAGAAGTCGGTCACACCGGCTTCGACGGCAATGCGCGGCACGCCATGCGGCAGCACACCGGCCTTGTACGCGGCGTCCTGCTTGTCGAACACCGTGGTGGACGGAATCGACACCACGCGCGCGTGAATGCCCTCGGCGGCGAGCTGGTCGGCTGCACCGACGGCCAGGCCGACTTCCGAGCCGGTGGCGATGATGACCACGTCCGGCTTGCCGTTGGCGGCATCGCGGAGCACATAGCCGCCGCGCGCAATGGCCTCGCGCGTGGCCGGATTGCGCGCCTGGAACGGCAGGTTCTGGCGGCTGAAGATCAGGCAGCTCGGGCCATGCTGGCGCTCGATGGCGGCAGCCCAGGCCACGGCGGTTTCGGTGGTGTCGGCCGGACGCCACACATCCATGTTGGGGATCAGGCGCAGGCTGGCGACGTGCTCGATCGACTGGTGCGTCGGGCCGTCTTCGCCCAGGCCGATGGAGTCGTGCGTAAAGACGAAGATCGAGCGGATCTTCATCAGCGCGGCCATGCGCAGCGCGTTGCGGCTGTAGTCGGAGAACGTCAGGAACGTGCCGCCGTACGGGATGTAACCGCCGTGCAGCGCGATGCCGTTCATGATGGCGCTCATGCCGAACTCGCGCACGCCGTAGTTGATGTGGTTGCCCCAGGCGTCCACACGCACGGCCTTGCTGCCGCTCCAGTTGGTCAGGTTCGAGCCCGTCAGGTCGGCCGAGCCGCCCAGCAGTTCGCCCAGCACCGGACCGTACGCTTCGAGGGTGTTCTGGCTCGCCTTGCGCGTGGCGATGGTCTCGGCCTTGAGTTCGCACTTCTCGATGAACGCGTCGACGGCCTTTTCAAAGCTGGCGGGCAGTTCGCCGCGCATGCGGCGCTCGAATTGCTCGGCTTCGGCCGGGTAGCGGTCGGAATAGGCATCGAACAGCGCATTCCAGGCCTTCTCCAGCGCCTGGCCCTGGCCCTTGGCGTCCCACGCGTCGTACACGGCTTGCGGCACTTCGAACGGGGCGTGCGGCCAGGCCAGCGCTTCACGCGCAGCGGCAATTTCCACCCCGCCCAGCGGGGCGCCATGCACGTCGTGGCCGCCTTGCTTGTTCGGCGCGCCCTTGCCGATCACGGTGCGGCAGCAGATCAGCGTCGGCTTGTCGGACTTCTTCGCTTCGGCAATGGCGGCGTCCACGGCGTCGACGTTGTGGCCGTCCACGGCGCGGATCACGTTCCAGCCGTACGCTTCGAAGCGCTTCGGGGTGTCGTCGTTGAACCAGTGGACGACGTCGCCGTCGATCGAGATGCCGTTGTCGTCCCACAGCGCGATCAGCTTGTTCAGCTTGAGCGTGCCGGCCAGCGAGCAGGCTTCGTGGCTGATGCCTTCCATCAGGCAGCCGTCGCCCAGGAAGACGTAGGTGTGGTGGTTGACGATGTCAAAGCCGGGGCGGTTGAACTCCTGGCCCAGGAGGCGCTCGGCCAGTGCCATGCCGACGGCGTTGGTGATGCCCTGGCCCAGCGGGCCGGTCGTCGTCTCGACGCCCGGGGTGATGCCGTATTCGGGGTGGCCGGCGGTCTTGCTGTGCAACTGGCGGAAGTTCTTCAGTTCCGACATCGGCAGGTCATAGCCGGTCAGGTGCAGCAGCGCGTAGATCAGCATCGAGCCGTGGCCGTTGGACAGCACGAAGCGGTCGCGATCGGGCCAGCGCGGGTTCAGCGGGTTGTGCCGCAGGTGGCGACTCCACAGTGCCACGGCGATGTCAGCCATGCCCATCGGCGCGCCGGGGTGGCCAGAGTTGGCCTGCTGGACGGCGTCCATGGCAAGCACGCGGATGGCATTGGCCATCAGCTGGGTGGGCTGGGTCGTATTCGAGTGGAGTGCGGGGGCGGTCATGCGAACCTGCGGGCGGAAAGACGGTAGGCGGGAAAACCGCGATTTTACCAGACCGACACGGCCCGGCTGGGGCCGTTTTGGCGATCTTCGGCCCGCCCGCTGCCCTCCCCCGCCCGGCTTACCACTCCGCGACGGAGCCGTCTGCGTGTCGCCACACGGGGTTGCGCCAGTCGGGGGCTTCCTTGCTGCGTTCGATGACCAGCGCCTCGTCGATGTCCACGCCCAGGCCGGGCAGGCGCGGCGGGCGGATATAGCCGCCTTCCAGCGCGAAGTCGGCCTTGTTCCGCACGTAATCGAGCAGTTCGGCGCCCTTGTTGTAATGGATCCCCATGCTCTGTTCCTGCAACGTGGCGTTCCAGCTGACGAAATCCACGTGCAGGCAGGCCGCCAGCGCGATGGGGCCAAGCGGACAATGCGGCGCCAACGCCACATCGTAAGCCTCGGCCATGGCGGCGATCTTCACGCATTCGGTAATGCCGCCCGCGTGAGACAGGTCCGGCTGCAGGATCGACACCCCGCCTGCCTCCAGCACCCGCTTGAAGTCGAAGCGCGAGAACATGCGCTCGCCAGCGGCGATGGGCAGATGGGTGTGGGCGGCCAGGCGGGCATAGGTTTCGGCCTGCTCGGCCAGCACGGGCTCTTCGATAAAGAGCGGGCGATACGGCTCCAGCTCCTTGATGAGCACCCTGGCCATCGGCGCAGACACACGACCGTGAAAATCCAGCCCGAATTCGACAGTGTTGCCAAACGCCGAGCGGATCTCGGCAACCTTGGCCACCGCCGCGTCCACCGCGCGGGACGTGTCGATGATGCCCATCTCTTCGCAGCCGTTGAGCTTGAAGTGATCGAAGCCGCCGGCCTGCAGCGCCTTCATGCCGGCAATCACGTCGGCCGGGCGGTCGCCGCCGACCCAGCTGTAGGTGCGCATCTTGTCGCGCACGAGGCCGCCGAGCAGTTCGTACACCGGCACGCCCAGCACCTTGCCCTTGATGTCCCACAGCGCCTGGTCGATGCCGGCGATGGCACTCATCAGGATCGGCCCGCCGCGGTAGAAGCCGGCGCGGTACATGGTCTGCCAGAGGTCGTTGATGCGGCTCGGGTCCTGGCCGACGAGGTAGTCGGACAGCTCGTGCACCGCCGCTTCCACCGTGCGCGCACGGCCTTCGATGACGGGCTCGCCCCAGCCGGTGACGCCCTCGTCGGTCTCGACTTTCAGGAACATCCAGCGCGGAGGCAGGCGGTAGGTGGTCAGGCGGGTGATTTTCATGGATCGAATCGAAGGTGCGTTCAGGTGCGGACAGATTGGACGGCGCGGTAGGCCGCGACAAAGGCGCGCGCGCGTTCGGCGGTGCGCTCGGCGGGCTGGCCGGGGCGATACAGGTCGCTGCCGAGCCCGGCGCCGATGCAGCCGGCGGCAAGGTAATCGGCAAGGTTCTCCGGCGTGATGCCGCCGACGGCAAATACCGGCACGTCAGCGGGCAGCACGGCCTTGAGCGCCCGGACATAACCGGTCCCGAGATTGCCGGCCGGGAAGATCTTCAGCGCCTGCGCGCCTGCGTCGAGCGCGGCAAAAGCCTCGGTGGCGGTCATGCAGCCGATACAGGTGACGAGGCCGGCGTGGACGGCAGCGCGGATCACCGGCGTATGCGTGTTGGGCGTGACGACCAGCTTGCCGCCGGCCGCGACCATCAGGTCAACGTCTTCGGGGCGCAGCACGGTGCCCGCGCCGATCAGCGCGCGGTCGCCAAAGGCACGCGCGGCGAGCTGCACGCTCTGCGCCCAGTCCGGCGAGTTCAGCGGAATTTCGATGGCGTCGAAACCGGCATCGACCAGCGCCTGCGTGTGCGCGAGCACCTCGTCAGGCCGGATGCCGCGCAGGATGGCGATCAGCGGAAGGTGGGTTGTCCAGGTCATTCGTGATAGAGCTGCGAGCGGCCGCCATCGATGAGGATGTCGGTCGCGTTGATGAAGCGCGCCTCGTCGGAGGCGAGGAACAGCGCGGTGTAGGCCACTTCTTCGGGCTCGCCAATGCGCTTGCACGGCAACAGCTCGGCCTGGCGGCGGCGTTCGGCTTCCGGATCGGGGGCAGCGGCAAAGCCGGCCTCGGCAATCGGCGTGAGGATCAGTCCCGGCGAAATCGAATTGACGCGGATACCGCGCGCTGCATATTCGATACCCAGCGCACGCGTGAGCCCGATCAGCCCATGCTTGGCCACCGGATACGGAAACGCGCCCGGAATGATCTTGTGCCCGTGCACCGACGCGATGTTGACCATGCTGCCCGCCCCGCGCGCCAGCATGTGCGGCAGCACGGCGCGCGCGCAATGCCACGCACCTTCCAGATCGACGGAAAGGCAGCGCGCCCAGTCGTCCTCGCTCAACTCGAGCGGATCGGCAAACACGTTGATGCCGGCGTTGTTGACCAGCACATCGATGCCGCCGAAGCGCTCGACGCCCGCGGCGACCATTGCGTCGATCTGGGCGCGGTCGCGCACGTCGGCTTGCACGAGGAGGATGTTGTCGTTGCCAACGCTGTTGCCAATTTCGGCGGCAAAGGCTTCGGCGCGCGCGTCACGCACCAGCGCGTTGACGATCACGCGCGCGCCGTGCTGCGCGAACAGCTTGGCAATCGCGCCGCCAATGCCTTGCGTGGCGCCCGTGACCAAGGCGACCTTGCCGGCAAGACGCGGCGGAAAAGACATCGGAGAAACAGTCATGCGTCAGTTCGGTTCACGGTGAATTGATAGCTGCGCTGCAGGCTCTGGCCCGTGCCGAGAACCGTCAGCCCGTGGTCTTGCGCCAGGCCGGGCAAGTTGTGCGCGTTGATGGCGTGGTCGACCGGCTCGAAGCAGAAGAAGTCGTACCCGGCTGGGGTGTACAGCACATAGCGCGACGTGTCGGCCGTGATCTGCACAGACACGCGGCGGCTGGGCCAGTCGATCTCGGCGTGGCCATCCCAGCCTTCAAAGCTGTGATTGATGGCGGCGTTGGCTTCGAGCTTCCGGAGCTTGCGAAAGTCTGCATCTGCATGTGGCGCCTGCAGAACCGTCGGCAGATGGTCCGATGCGGATTCCCACATGGCCGTGGCGCTGGCGAGCAACCGAACATCGGGCGTGCGCGGAAAGAACGGATGCACGCCCAGCCCGAACGGCAGCGGCGCGCCTTCGTTGCGTACCGTCAGCGAGATTTCCAGCGTGTTGCCCGCGAGCGTGTAGCGCTGCGTCGTCAGGTAGCGGAAGGGGCGGCCGTGGTGGACCGTTGCGGCGAGTTCGACTGACGTGTCCGTTTGTGAGACCACCTCCCACGGCATCAGCCAGCCGTGGCCGTGCAGCGGATACGCTTCGTCGTCACGCGTGCCCGGCACGTCGATGGTCCGCCCCTCGAACTGGAAGCGCCCACCGCCGATGCGGTTGGACCACGGCACGAGCGGAAAACAGGCGAGCGCTCTCGGATCGTGCAGCGCGGCTTCTGATGTCCCCGGCCGGAAGATCGGCGCGACATCGCCGTCACGCAGCAGATCGAAACGTAGCAAGCCGCCACCGGCTTCGGGCAATACCTCGGCGCGCAGCGTGCCGTTTTCAAGCTGCAATGTAGGCATGGCCGAACCGGCCCTCCGGCAATCCCCGTACGCCCGGCACGGCAAGCTGCAACGTCGCGCCGGCATGCACGTCTTCTGCCAGGCGGCGCGCCGACAAACCGTCGCGCGCCGTCGTCAGATACAGCGTGTCGAGCGCCTCGCCGCCAAATGCCGGGCATGTGGGCTGCGAAGCCGGCACGGACACGCGCGCCAGCACGCGGCCGTCCGGTGCGTAGCGCGTCAGTCGGTTGCCGCCCCACTCGGCATTCCACAGGCAGCCGTCTGCGTCGACGGTGGAGCCATCCGGCGAGCCCTTGTGGGCGCCATCGGCATCCTGGTCACGCAGATCGGCGAAGACGCGAATATTGGCGACTGCGCCGGTCTGCCCGTCGTAGTCGCACGCGTGGATGCGGCGGCTGAGCGTATCGCACCAGTACATCGTCCCGCCGTCGGGGCTGAAGGCAATGCTGTTGGCAATCGCGATGGAGGGCAGCGCCAGGCGTTGCAGCACGCCCATCGGCGTGAAGCGGTAGAAGCTGCCAGTCGGTTCGGGGCCGCCTTCATGCAAGGTGCCGAAGACGTAATTGCCGGTGCGGTCTGCGCGACCGTCATTGATGCGCGTGGTCGGGTTGTCGGATTCGACGTCGGCCAGCAGCGTGAGCGCGCCGGTGCGCGTGTCGAAGCGGGCGATGTTCTTGGCAAGGCCGAGGATCAGCACGCCGGGCTCGTCCGTCAGCACGAAAGAGCCCACGCGTTGCGGCAGCGGCCATTGACGCTCCTGCCCCGTCGCCGGATCGTGCTGCCACAGCAGCGATTCCTGGATGTCAGTCCACCAGAGCACGCGCAGGGCGTCGTCCCAGACGATGCCTTCGCCCAGCGTGCAGCGCAGATCGGACAGCGTGGTTGCGGTTGTCATCTGCACGGCCTCACTCACGGCCGCCACGGTTCTTCAACTGGTCGACCAGCACCGCTGCCAGCAGGATCGCGCCGCGCACGAGGTACTGATAGAACGCGTCGATGTTCAGCAGGTTCATCGCGTTCTGCACGGTGCCCATGATGAGCACGCCGACCAGCACCCCGCTGATGGTTGCGCGGCCGCCGAGCAGCGACACGCCGCCCAGCACGCAGGCCGAAATCACGTTCAGCTCAAAGCCTTGCGCCGCATTCGGCTGGCCGCTGGTGATGCGCGCCGCCAGGATCACGCCGGCCAGCGCGGCAATCACGCCCTGGATCAGGAAGATCACGATGCGCGTCATGTTGACGTTCACGCCGGCCAGCCGCGCGGCTTCCGGGTTGCCGCCAATCGCCAGCGTATTGCGGCCGTAGATCGTCTTGTTGAGCAGCACACCAAACACGACAAAGCACAGCGCCGCGACCCACACCGGCGTCGGCACACCAAAAAAGATCGTGTTGCCGAGGTCGAAGAAATCCATGTCGGACACGCCCACCGCCTGCCCGTGCGAGGCGATGAATGCGAGGCCCCGCACGATTTCCATCGTGGCCAGCGTTGTGATCAGCGCATTGATCTTCAGCTTGGCGATCACGAAACCATTGATGCCGCCGATGATCGCGCCCGCCACCAGGCTCGCGCCAATGCCGAGTGCAATGCTGCCGGTGGCGTTGATGATCATGGCGCACAGCACGCCGGCAAACGCGACCGTGGAGCCGATCGACAGATCGAAATCACGCGACGCCAGGCAGAACATCATCGTGCAGGCAACCATGCCGATCTGCGAGACGGACAACGCAAGGCCGACCATGTTCTGCCACGAGAAGAAATACTCGACGGAGAACGACAGCGCGGCAAAGAGAATGGCGAAGATCAGCGGCAGGCTGAAATCGTCCAGCAGGCGAAGCAGGCGCGTCTTGTTCATGGCAGAGCGTGCCGATGCGGCAAGCGCATCGGAATGTTGCAGGGGTTGAGACTGGGACATCTTGGACTCCGGGGTTCTCATGCCGCCAGCGGCGGCAAAGGTGCGGACGGCAACGGCGCGGACTCTGGCCGCAGCGCGAGCTTGAGCACGGCCTGCTCGCTGGCCTGTTCGCGCGGCAATTCGCCGGCGATGCGGCCTTCGCTCATCACGAGCACGCGGTCGGCCACACCGAGGATTTCCGGCAGCTCGCTGGAAATCATCAGCACGGCCACGCCGCGTTCGGCCAGCTCGTACAGCACCTGGTAGATCTCGTTCTTGGCACCGACATCGATGCCGCGCGTGGGCTCGTCGATGATCAGCACGCGCATGTCGTCTTCGGCCAGCCAGCGCGCCAGAATCGCCTTCTGCTGATTGCCGCCCGACAGCAGGCGGATCGGCTGCTCGCGGTTGGGCGTCTTGATGCGCAGGCGCGTGATGTAGTGATCGGCCGTCTTCGCTTCCTGCCGGTCGTTGACGAACAGGCCGAAGCGGCGCTGGTTGCGCCGGCAGCTGATGTTGATGTTTTCCGACACCGAGCGGCAGCCGATGATGCCCTCTTCCTTGCGGTCTTCCGGGCACAGCACGATGCCTTGGCGGATGGCATCGGCCACATCCCGGATGCGGATCGGCGCGCCATCGAGCGTGATGCTGCCCGCCGTCTTGCGATCGGCCCCGTAGATCAATCGCGCCAGTTCCGAGCGCCCTGCGCCCACCAGCCCGAACAAGCCGACAATCTCGCCGCGGCGTACGGACAGGCTTGCCGGCTCAGCCAGCTTCGGGCCCATCAGGCCATCCACCCGCAAGCGCACCTCGCCCAGCGGCCGCGCGCGGTAATCGAAGATGTCGTCGATCTGGCGGCCGACCATCTGCGCCACCAGCTCGTCGCGCGTGACGTTGGTCATCGATGGGAAATCCGCCACCTTGCGGCCGTCGCGGAAGATCGTGCAGCCATCGCACAGCTCGAAAATCTCATCGAGCCGGTGCGAGATGTAGATCAGCGCACGGCCCTGCGCGCGCAGGTCTTTCACGAGGCGGAACAGGATGTCGGTCTCCCGGATCGACAGCGAACTCGTCGGCTCGTCCAGCGCAATCACCCGCGCATCGCGCAGGATCGCCTTGCAGATCTCGACCATCTGGCGCTGGCCGATCGACAGGTGCTTCAGCTTGGCGCGCGGGTCCAGGTCGACGCCGATGCGGCCGAGCTGCTCGCGCGTCCACGCCATCGCCTCGCGCTGACGGATGAACCCGCCGCTGGCCGGCAGGTGGCCGAGCAGCAGGTTGTCCATCACCGTCAGCTCGGGCACCGTCTGCAGCTCCTGATGGATGACCGCAATGCCGGCATCCAGCGCCGCGCGCGTGGTCGGAAATGCGGTCGGCTTTCCCTCGACGACGATCTGCCCACCATCGGGCTGATAGTCGCCGCCCAGGATCTTCAGCAGCGTCGACTTGCCCGCGCCGTTCTCGCCCAGCAAGCCGTGCACGCGACCGCATTCGATGCCGAACGACACATCGGACAGCGCCCGCACACCCGGAAACACCTTGCTGATGCCACGAAACTCAAGAAACGCCGACATGGCAAGTCTCCTTCAACAACGTCGTCCGCAGGATCACAGACCCATCTCCTGGCGGACCTGCTTCTCGTTCTCGCGCGTCATCAGGCGGCCGCTGGTCAGGATGAGCGGGTCCGGCGCCTTGTTGTTCTTGATCCACTCGTACATGTTGACCGAGGTCTCGTAGCCGTGACGCTTCGGGCTGATGAGCACGGTACCGAAGAAGCCGGTCTTCTCGGGCTTGGCAAATTCGTTGAGCGCCGACTGGCTGCCGCCGATGCCCACCCCGATGATGTCTGCCGGCTTCACGCCATGGCCTTCCGCCGCACGCACGGCGCCCAGCACGGCTTCGTCATTCAAGCCGAAGGCAATCCAGTGCTTGAACTTCGGGTTCTTGGTCAGGGTGATGTTGGCGGCGTTGAACGCGGCCTCGGTATCCGTCTTGGCCTGCGGGCTGGTCAGCACGTTGGCGGCCGGAAAGCCTGCCTTGGTGAGCGCGGCGACGGCGCCGTCGGTGCGTTCCTTGGCGGTCGGCAGCTGGTCATAGGCGATGCGGATGGCGCCAACCTCTGACAGGTTCCAGCCGCGCTTCTTCATCTCCTGCGCGATGGCATCGCCCACCTGTTCGCCGATCTTCGTGGCCGAGATGCCCATGTGCGGCACGGCTTCGATCGGCTTGCCTGCGCCGTCGACCAACCGGTCATCCACCGTCATCAGCTTGAGGTTGTTCTGCTTGGCCTTGGCGACGACCGCCGGTCCGAGCTTCACGTCGGGCACGCAGATCACGAAACCCTGCGCGTGCTGCGCGCCCAGGTTGTCGATGGCGGTCAGCACTTCGCCGCCGCTGGGCACGCCGATCTTCACCAGCTTGAAGCCTTTCTCCTTGGCAGCCTGGTCTGCGAACTTCCATTCGTCCTGGAACCACGGCTCTTCGGGCTGCTTGACCAGGAAGCCGATCTTCACGTCATCGGCTGCGTGGGCAAAGACCGAAAGGCCGCCTGCCATGGCGAACAGTGTGGCGGCCGCAATGGCCTTGAATGTCCCGCGTCGTTGTTGTTGCATGTTGTCTCCTTGCGATGCCGTCCTGGCGGCACCTGTCTTGCGTTGGATGAAAGTCTGGCGGTGCGGAGCGCTAGCCCTGCGCCACCTTCAATGTCTTCACCAGGCCACGCTCGCGGGCGACGGCGATTGCGCCGCTGCCGGCCAGGTGTTCCTGCTGTTCAGTGCTCGTCACCGTGACCTTGCCGGAGAAGAAGTCGTCCTCCGACACCAGCACGGCCAGCGCTTCGCGCAGCAGCGGCTTGCCCGTGATGACGAACTGCGTGCCCGGGTTCATGCGGATCGCGCTGCTGTTCTTGAGCGTGAGCAGATCCGCGCCCAGTACCGCGCCCAGCAGGAAGTTCGCCCGCGCATTGCGCTCGTAGATCGTGAACTGGCCCAGCGTGCGCACCATGAAGCAGGCACGCCCGAGGCCGATGCTGCTGGCGCTGCGCGCGCCGGCGAGCAGCATCTCCGGATCGACCTCGCTGGCGAAGTCGGAATCCAGCGCATCGGCCAGGATGGTGTTGTGCGTGATCACGTGCAGCAGCTCGCCGGCGAGCGTCGTCACGCAACCGGTGATGCGCTGGTCGGCGTCCAGGTGTACGAACTTCGAGTGGGAGCCCGGCAGCACGATCACCGCCGGTTCGTTGATCCCGAGGCGCGAGACCAGGCCCATGGTCTCGACCTCTTCGCCACGCATCATGTCCATCGACTCGATGTTGTGCAGGCCGAGGTTGTCCACCGGATTGCGCACGCCGGGCACAAACCAGATCGGCTTGGCGCACACCTCGGGGATGCTGGCCTGCACCATCCCCGCTGCCAGGTCGCGCAGCCCGGCTGGCGCCACCAGGTGCGGCACCTCGTGCAGGCCGACGTTGGAGGTGATCATGCCGGAGGCCAGCACGAGGTCGACCTGGCCGATGCCGAAGCCGGCCCTCTGCAGCGCGGCTTCGATGGTGTCCTGCACGCCGCGCTGCAGCGTCGTCCGGTTGCCGGTGATGGCGGTGTCGCGCACCCCCACCTGGCGCGCGGCCTGGCAGAGTGCAACGTCATCACGCCACACCGTGACGCGCGTGTTGGTGGTACCTGTATCGATGGTGAGGATGTTCATGCGTGGCATTGCTAGGGGAGTGGGCCGCGGGTTTAGAACGAGTGAACGATACCCGTATAGGCACCCAGCTGGTTCTTGCCCGGCGCCGGGTTGTTGTTGGTCGCTTCCACCGAGAAGTTGGCGTTGGCGCTGTTCTGCACCGTGCCGACGCTCGCGTACAGCATCGTGCGCTTCGAGAGGTTGTAGTTCGCGCCGGCCATGAACAGGTTCGCGTTGCCGCCGCCATGGTTCACATTCACGCGGTATGCCGCGCCGATCAGCGTCAGTGCCGGCGTCACCTCGTAGTTCACACCAAGCCAGTAGTGGTGCGCCTTGGTGGGGGCACCGGCCACGGCATCGGGCGCAGACAGGTTTTCATACACGGCAAACAGCTTCGCCTTGCCGATGGTGTACGTGCCGCCGATCGTCGCTTCCTTCGAGAAGTTGAAGATGTCGCTGAACTTGCCGTTGCCGTCGCGGATCACGTCGTAGATCGCGCGCACCTCCACGGGGCCGGTCTTGTAGACGGCCGATACGCCATCGCGGCGGCCGTTGCTGAACGAGCCCGGTTGTTCGCCCAGCCCGGTCTGCAGGCCGATCTGGAAGCCACCCCAGGTCGGGCTCTGGTACTCAACGATGTTGTTCGCGCCCGGCCAGTTGCGCCCGCGCACGAGCGTGGCCGAGCCGATGAACTGCTGGCCGGTCGGGTCGAGGAACCAGACGTCGTTGCTGATGAAGAGGTTCTTGCCGGCCGTCAGCGTGCCCCAGGTCGGACTGGACAGGCCGACGTACGAACGGCGGTTGAAGAGCGCATCGCCGTTCGTGCGCCCCTTGCTCGCGCCAAAACCGGATTCGAGCCGGAACACCGCCTGCAGGCCGCCGCCCAGGTCTTCCTTGCCCATGAGGCCGAACATGCTGGTTCCCCACTGGTTGTCGGCGCCGCGCCAGAGGCTGCCGCCCGGCGACGTGGACGTGGGGGCCACGTTGTTCTGGTAGTCGATGCCGGCAGCCACGCGGCCGTACAGCGTGACGTTGGTTTGGGCGAAGGTGGGAGCGGTCCAGCCTGCCAGCGCAATCGCGCACGCAAGCATCCCGCGAACAGCGGTGGTTCGATTCATGACGTCTCCTGAAATGTTTTTGTAGGACGGGGTCCGGCGCGCCGCGCGGTTCGAGATCGCTGGAGGCACACACCAGGCATCGTCGCCGTCCCCGGGCGTATTTGTAGTGGGCGTGCCCGAAGCGTGGCAAACTACAAATTCTTCGCGAGACGTTAAATTTTTCTTAACGAGAACGCATGCCACGGCGCCTCCCTCCCCTCAATGCATTGCGTGTCTTTGAAGTCGCGGGCCGTCACCTGAGTTTCAGCCGGGCCGCCGACGAGCTTTGCGTCACCAATGCCGCCGTCAGCCACCAGATCAAGCAGCTCGAAGATCATCTGGGGAAAAAGCTGTTCGCCCGCCGCAACAACCAGCTCACGCTGACAGACGCCGGCGAGAACTACCTGCCCCGTGTGCGCGATGCCCTGCGCGCACTCGAGCAGGCCACCGACCTGCTGATGGACACCGCCGATGCGCCCCTGCGCGTGGCCGTCCCGCCGACCTTCGGCGCCAAGTGGCTGGTTCCGCGGCTGTATCGCTTCTTCAACCAGCATCCGCATGTGCGCGTCGAGGTCTCCACCGCCGACGTGCAGGACCACGGCCAGTTCGACCTGTGCATCGACGACCGCCAGGTCAATGCGCCGAACCTGCGCGTGGAATGGTTCACCTCCACCGACTTCTTTCCCGTCTGCAACGCTGCGCTGCAGGCGGCCATCCGCATGCCGCAGGACCTGGCCGCCCATACGCTGCTGCACGAACGCGGCGGACGCCACCTCGCGCACCACCCCACCTGGCAGCAATGGCTCGACGAGGTGGGCGTGCGCCAGATCGACGCGACGCGCGGCCCGGCATTCTCCGAAGCGCTGATGGCACTGCAGGCCGCGATCGACGGCCACGGCGTGGCGCTGGGCCAGGGCATCCTCGTCGAATACGACATCGCCGCCGGCCGGCTCACGCGCCCGCTGGCGACCGAGGCGTCGCTGCGCCTGTCGTACTACCTGATCCACCCGCACCAGGCTGCCGAACACCCCGGCTTTGCGCTGTTCCGCCAATGGCTCATCGATGAAGTCGCACGCAGCGGCGGGCGCGCGCGCAACGTGCCGCCCACCAGCGAGGTGTTTTGATTTCTTTTTGATTGTGTCGTGGCGGGCGCTCTACACTAGTCGTCCCTGGTTGCCCTGAGCCGAACAAGGAGCCCGCCATGAGCATCCCCCGCCCCGCCAACACACCGTGGCTCGTGCCCTACCTGACCGTGCGCGACGCGTCGGCCGCCATCAGCTTCTATCGCAACGCGTTCGGTTTCGATGTGCAGGACGAAGTTCATGACCATGGCAGGCCGATCCACGTCGAGATGACCTACCACGGTGAACTGACGCTGATGTTCGCCCCCGAGGGCGCCTTCGGCTCCACCGCCAAGGCGCCGGCCAGCGCGGGCTTTGAATGCCCGCAGAACTTCCACCTGTATTGCGAAGACGTCGATGCCGTCTACCAGCGCGCGCTGAACCAGGGCGCCACGTCGGTCATGGCCCCGCACGACGCCTTCTGGGGCGAACGCTACGCCGCCGTGCGCGACCCCGACGGCTACCGCTGGGGCCTGGCCTGCCGCCCCGCCGCAGCCGCCTGATTGCCTGATCGCCTGACCGGATTCACCACAAGGACCGCTTCAAATGGGGCTTCCCCGCTTTTACGTCGACACCCCGCTCGCCCCGGACACCACCGTCGCGCTGCCTGAACCGGTGACGCGCCATATCCATGTGCTGCGCCTGGCCGTGGGCGATGACGTCTGCCTGTTCGACGGCTCCGGCCAGGAATTCCGGGCGCGGCTCGACGCCATCAACAAGCGCGATGCCACCGCCACCCTCGCAGAGGCGACGCAACCCGATACCGAAGCACGCTATCACCTGACGCTCGCCCAGGGCATCGCCGGCGGCGACAAGATGGACTGGCTGATCGAAAAAGCCGTCGAGCTTGGCGTGCACGCCATCGCCCCGCTGCAGACCGAGCGCGGCGTGGTGCGGCTCTCCGGCGAGCGCGCCGTCAAACGCGTGCAGCACTGGCAGGCGCTCGTACAGGCCGCATGCGAGCAATGCGGCCGTGCGCGCGTGCCAAGCGTCGCACCCATCGCCACGCTGCGTGAGTGGCTGGCTGCCGCCCGCTCGACCGACACACCGCGCGTGTTGCTGTCGCCGCGCGGCACGCAATCGCTCACGCAGTGGGCGGCGCAATCCCGCGCACGCATCGAAGCTGCGGGCATCGTTGTGCTGATCGGCCCCGAAGGCGGCCTTTCCCCCGACGAAGAAGCGCTTGTCCAGGCTGCCGGTTTCTTACCACTGACACTTGGACGACGTATTCTCAGAACGGAATCGGCTGCGCTGGTGGCCGTGTCCGCGCTGCACGCCGTACTTGGCGAGTTTTGAGCTCTGACGACAACACCTTGACCGTTTGATCTCACCCCGGCGGGCTTTCCCCCTTTGCCCGCCACTGACCAAAGGAGCTTCATCATGGGTCTACTCGATTCCATCCTCGGCGGCACTGACGCCAATGGCGCGCCATCGTCCCTGCTCGGCAACAAGAAGCTATTGCTCGCCGTGGGCGTGCTGGCGTACCTGGCGATGAAGCACCGGTCCCAAGGTGCCGACGACGCTGCGCCGCAGGCCCAGGCGGACCAGGGCGGCGGCCTGTTCGGTTCGCTCGGCGGCCTGCTCGGTGCAGCCGGTGGCGCGGGGCCCTTGGCAGCCTGCTCGGCGGGGCCGGCGCAGGTGGCCTGGGCGGCCTGCTAGGCGGGCTGCTTGGCGGTGGCAACGCCGACCATGCGGCTGCCGTCGATGCGGCAGCCCCGGCCGGCATCGGCCCGCTGCAGCAGATCCTGGAGCAGGCCGGCCTGGGCGAACAGGTGAAGTCGTGGATCGGCAACGGGCAAAACCTGCCGGTGTCCGGCGAACAGATCGCACAGGCGCTGGGCGGCACGGGCGCCCTGTCGCAACTCGCGTCGAGCTTCGGAATCAACGAAAGCGATCTTGCCGACCAGCTCGCGGAAGGCCTGCCCGAGGCGGTAAACCACCTGACGCCGCAAGGCACGCTGCCCAACGCCTGAGCGGCAAGCCCCCAACAGCAGAAAGCCCGCAAGCGCGGGCTTTTCTTGTCTTCAGGCCGAGGCTGCATCACGCCGCGCCGTACGCCGCCCGCCCAGCCGCGCGCAAGGCTTCCACCACGTGCAGCGCGGCGGGCGACAGCAACCGGTCCGTGCGCGTGATGATGCCGAAGTCGTCCATCTGGCACGGCATCGGCAGCGGCAGGATCTCCACCATGCGATACGACGCGTAGTACTGCGCGACGTCGACGCCAATCACGGCCAGCATGTCGCTCTGCTCGAGGATGCGCGTGAGGAACAGCAGCGCGGAGGTCTCCACCACGCTCGTCGGTGCGGTCAGGCTGGCGCGCTGGAACATGAGATCGAACCGATGGCGCAGCACGCTGCCGATGGGCGGCACCACCCATGTGGCCGATTGCACATCGTTCAGCGTCAGGCTCGGCTCGGCCAGCAGCGGATGCCCCGGGCGGGCGACTGCCACCACCGGCTCGTCGGCCAGGGGCTCGTAGCGCAGGTGCAGCTTGTCGTGCTCGGCAAACAGCCGGCCGACGACAAGGTCGAGCTTGTCTTGCGCCAAGCGCTCCAGCAGCACGTTGCTGTTCTCGATCTCGAGCGACACCCGCAGCCCCGGGTGCTCGCGCGTGACCTGCGCCACCACCGGCGGCAGCAGCCGCACGCCCGGCGACGTGATCGTGCCCACCGCCACATGACCAAGGTGGCCGGCCTTGAGGCCCAGCACTTCCTCCTGCGCCTGGTCCAGGCTGCCGACCACCGCGCGTGCGTGGCGGATCAACGCTTCGCCATAGCGCGTCGGCCGCATGCCGCGCGGCATGCGCTCGAACAGCGGCACGTCGAGCATCGCCTCGAGCTCGCGCAGCAGCTTGGAGGCGGCCGGCTGCGTCATGTTGAGCACCGCGGCGGCGCGGTGGATGTTGCCTTCCTCAGCCAGCGCAATAAGCAGCAGGAGTTGCCGCGTCTTCAGGCGCGCACGCACGTACCACGGACTGGTGTTCGACATCGGAGTGTTCCTGGGATATCGGATTCGATATCGGTAGGGGCCAATATTTCATTGGAAGGATATCAGGGCCCTCCGTACACTCGGGGCGATCAAAACCACAACCACACCGGAGACAACGGACGCCCCGCGGCTTCTGCATGCTGCGCCGCCAGTATTGCGCGCGTCCGTCCCACACGCACCCATGGCGGAAACAAAACCCAAGCTGCGCTCGGCCCAATGGTTCGGCACTGCCGACAAGAACGGCTTCATGTACCGGAGCTGGATGAAGAACCAGGGCATTCCCGATCATGAGTTCGACGGCCGCCCGGTCATCGGCATCTGCAACACTTGGTCGGAGCTCACGCCGTGCAACGCGCATTTCCGCAAGCTGGCGGAGCACGTCAAGCGTGGCATCTACGAAGCGGGCGGATTTCCGGTGGAGTTTCCGGTGTTCTCCAATGGCGAATCGAACCTGCGCCCGACCGCCATGCTCACACGCAACCTCGCGGCCATGGACGTCGAAGAGGCGATTCGCGGCAACCCGATCGACGCGGTGGTGTTGCTCACCGGCTGCGACAAGACCACGCCGGCCCTGCTGATGGGCGCGGCAAGCTGCGACGTGCCGGCCATCGTGGTGACCGGCGGGCCGATGCTCAACGGCAAGCTCGACGGCAAGAACATCGGCTCGGGCACCGCCGTGTGGCAACTGCACGAAGCGCTCAAGGCCGGCGAGATCGAGCTGCATCACTTCCTCTCGGCCGAAGCGGGGATGTCGCGCTCGGCCGGCACGTGCAACACGATGGGCACGGCGTCCACCATGGCGTGCATGGCGGAGGCGCTGGGCACCTCGCTGCCGCACAACGCGGCCATCCCGGCGGTGGATGCGCGGCGCTACGTGCTGGCGCACATGTCGGGCATCCGCATCGTCGAGATGGCCCTGGAAGGGCTGACGCTGTCGAAGGTCCTCACGCGCGAAGCGTTCGAGAACGCCATCCGCGTGAACGCAGCGATCGGCGGCTCGACCAATGCGGTCATCCACCTCAAGGCGATTGCCGGGCGCATCGGCGTGCCGCTCGAGCTCGAAGACTGGACGCGCATCGGGCGCAACACGCCGACCATCGTTGACCTGATGCCCTCGGGCCGCTTCCTGATGGAGGAGTTCTATTACGCCGGCGGCCTGCCAGCCGTGCTGCGCCGCCTGGGCGAGGCCAAGCTGCTGCCGCATCCCGACGCGCTGACGGTCAACGGCAAGACCCTGTGGGAGAACGTCAAGGACGCGCCCATCACCGACGACGAAGTCATCCGCCCGCTCAGCAAGCCGCTGATCGCCGACGGCGGCATCCGCGTGCTGCGTGGCAACCTGGCGCCGCGCGGTGCGGTGCTCAAACCCTCCGCGGCGAGTCCGGAGCTGCTCAAGCATCGCGGCCGCGCCGTCGTGTTCGAAAATCTCGAGCACTACAAGGAGCGCATCGTCGACGAAACCCTGGAGGTGGATGCCAGCTCCGTGCTCGTGATGAAGAACTGCGGACCGAAGGGCTATCCGGGCATGGCCGAGGTCGGCAACATGGGCCTGCCGCCCAAGCTGCTGCGTCAGGGCGTGAAGGACATGGTGCGCATCTCCGACGCCCGCATGAGCGGTACCGCCTACGGCACGGTGGTGCTGCACGTGGCGCCCGAAGCCGCCGCCGGTGGACCGCTCGCGGCCGTGCAGGACGGCGACTGGATCGAACTCGACTGCGAGGCCGGCACGCTGCACCTCGACATCTCGCCTGAAGAACTCGCCAGCCGCCTGGCGGCCTACCCGCACCAGCGCTCGCACGGCGAAGCGGGAGGTTACCAGCGCCTGTACGTCAACCACGTGCTGCAGGCCGACGAAGGCTGCGACCTCGATTTCCTGGTCGGCTGCCGGGGCGCGGCCGTGCCGCGCCACTCCCACTGAGCCGAGGGCACACATGGCGACCACTCAAACCGTCAGCACGCCGACTTCGGCCCGCACCGCCCACACCAACCCGGCCGACGCCTCGCAGGAGCAGCGCATCATCGGCATGCTCACGCGCAAGCTGATGCCGTTTCTCGCGCTCATCTACGTGGTGGCGTATATCGACCGCTCGGTGGTCGGATTTGCGAAGCTGCACATGAATGCGGCGGTCGGTATCGGCGATGCGGCCTACGGGTTGGGCGCAGGGTTGTTCTTTGTCGGCTATTTCCTGTGTGAAGTGCCGAGCAACCTGGCGCTGGAACGCTTTGGCGCGCGCCGCTGGTTCGCGCGCATCCTGTTCACCTGGGGCGTGATCACCATGGCCATGGCGCTCGTGAGCGGGCCCGTCAGCTTCTACGTGCTGCGCTTTCTGCTCGGTGCGGCCGAAGCCGGCCTGTACCCCGGCATCCTCTACTTCCTGACCAAGTGGTTTCCGATGCGCCATCGCGCACGCGTCGTCGGCCTGCTGGTGCTGGCGCAGCCCATCGCGCTCATCATCACGGGGCCGGTGGCAGGGTGGCTGCTGTCGGTGCCCGGCGCGTTCGGGCTGTCGAGCTGGCAGATGCTGTTCGTGTGGAGCGGCTTGCCGGCTGTGCTGCTGTGCCTGCCCACGCTGCGCGTGCTGCCGGAATCCCCGGCGCATGCACGGTGGCTGCCCGCCGCCGACCGCGCGTGGATCGAGCACGAGCTGGCCGCAGACCACGCCGCCTATGCGCTGAAGTCGCACGGCAATCCGCTCAAGGCGCTCAAGGATGTGCGCGTCCTGGCGCTGGCGCTGCTGTTCCTGCCGTTTCCCCTGAGCATCTACGGCCTCTCGCTGTGGCTGCCGACCATCATCAAGCAGTTTGGCGTGAGCGATGCCACCACGGGCGTGCTGTCGGCGGTGCCATATCTGTTTGCCGTGGTGGGCCTGCTCCTGGTGCCGCGCCATTCGGACCGCACGGGCGAGCGGTACTGGCATATCGCCGCCCTGTCGGCGCTGGCTGCGGTGGGCATGGCGGCCAGCGCGTGGGCGCAAACGCCCGCGCTGCAACTGGCCTGCCTGTGCCTCTTCGGGTTTGCGGCCTATGCGATCCAGGCCGTGGTGTGGGCGCTCCCGGGGCAGTTCCTGACAGGCGCGAGCGCCGCGGTCGGCATCGCCACCATCAATTCGCTGGCCAATCTGGGCGGCTACTTCGGCCCTTACGGCATCGGCGTCATCAAGAACGCCACGGGCAGCCTGTCCGCCGGCCTGTACTTCCTCGCCGCCGCGCTCGTGTTTGCCGTGATGATGACGTTTGTCGTGCGCGCCCTGCTGACGGCGCGGCCTGCACGCTGATCGCAACACGTTCGCTGACTTCCTCCCATTCCAGATTCCATGACCCGCAAGCCGCGCTATCAGGGCATCTTTCCGGTGGTGCCCACCACGTTCACAGAAGCCGGCGAGCTCGACCTCGCCAGCCAGAAACGTGCCATCGACTTCATGATCGACGCGGGCTCGGACGGCCTGTGCATCCTGGCCAACTTTTCGGAGCAGTTCTCGCTGTCCGACGACGAGCGCGAAGTGCTCACCCGCACGGCGCTCGAGCACGTGGCGGGCCGCGTGCCGGTGATTGTCACCACGTCGCACTACAGCAGCCAGGTGTGCGCACAGCGCAGCCGCCGCGCCCAGGACATGGGCGCCGCCATGCTGATGATGATGCCGCCGTACCACGGCGCCACCTTCCGCGTGCCAGAGGCGCAGATCTACGAATTCTTCGCGCGCGTGTCCGACGCGGTGGACATTCCGATCATGATCCAGGATGCGCCGGCCAGCGGCACGGTGCTGTCGCCCGCCTTCCTCGCGCGCATGGCCCGCGAGATCGAGCAAGTGGCCTACTTCAAGATCGAAACGCCCGGGGCTGCGGCCAAGCTGCGCGAACTGATCCGCCTCGGCGGTGACGCGGTGGAAGGCCCCTGGGACGGCGAAGAAGCCATCACGCTGCTGGCCGATCTCGACGCCGGCGCCACGGGCAGCATGACCGGCGGCGCGTATCCCGACGGCATCCGGCCGATCATCGAGGCGCACGCCCAAGGGCAGCTCGACCTAGCCTTCGAGCGCTATCAGCGCTGGTTGCCGCTCATCAATCACGAGAACCGCCAGGCCGGCCTCCTCGCCGCCAAGGCGCTGATGAAGGAAGGCGGCGTGATCGCGTGCGAGGCGCCGCGCCACCCGTTGCCGCCGATGCATCCGGAAACGCGGCGCGGCCTGATCGACATTGCGCGGCGGCTCGATCCGCTCGTGCTGCGCTGGGGGCGATAGACCATGCACCGAGAACTCACGCAGGTGTCGATCGGCATCGTCGGTGTGGGCAAGATCGCGCGCGATCAGCACCTGCCGGCGTTGGCCGCAGAACCGGGGTTCAGCCTGGCAGCGTGTGCGAGCCCGCATTCGCGTGTGGAGGGGCTGCGGCACTACACGTCGCTCGAGGCCATGCTGGCCGCCGAGCAGGAGTTGCAGGCCGTATCGCTGTGCACGCCGCCGCAGGTGCGCTTTGCGCAAGCCCGCACGGCACTGGCCGCCGGCAAGCACGTGATGCTGGAGAAGCCGCCCGGCGCCAGCGTGTCCGAAGTCGGCCTCCTCGCCCAGATGGCACGCGAACGTGGCCGCACGCTGTTCGCGTCCTGGCATTCGCGCCACGCCCCGGGGGTCGAGGCGGCACGCGCGTGGCTTGCTGAGCGGGCCATCTTCTCGGTCGACGTGCAATGGAAGGAAGACGTGCGCCGTTGGCACCCGAACCAGCAGTGGATCTGGGAACCAGGCGGGCTGGGCGTGTTCGACCCCGGCATCAACGCGCTGTCGATCCTGACGCGCATCCTGCCGCGCGCGTTCTTCCTGGAGTCCGCCGAGCTGTGGGTACCCGCCAACCAGCAAACGCCGATTGCCGCGAACCTCAACTTTACGGATGCGCGCGGCACGCCCATCCACGCGGAGTTCGACTGGCGCCACGATGCCGGCGAGCTCTGGCAGATCGAAGTCGCCACGCGTGACGGCACGCTGCGGCTCGCGCATGGCGGCAAGGAACTGACCATCGACCGGGTCGGTATCGAGATCGGCCCGGAGCGCGAATACCCCAGCCTGTACGCCCGCTTTCTTGAGCTGATCCACGCCGGCCAGAGCGACGTGGACGTCCGCCCGCTGCAGCACGTGGCCGACGCCATGCTGCTCGGCCGGCGCCACCTGGTCGAACCGTTCGAGCCCTGAAGTCACACCGCAGTACGTCGTGCCACTAGAGCCATACCAACGAGGAGACAAACCATGCAACACAAACTTCGCCGGCTGACCCTGTCCGCCCTGGCCGCTGCCCTGTGCCTGGGGTCGCTGGCCGCCAGCCTGCCCGCCCATGCAGACGAGCCGCTCAAGATCGGCTTCCTGGTCAAGATGCCCGAGCAGGCCTGGTTCATCAACGAGCAGAAGGCCGCCACGGATCTCGGCAAGAAGGAAGGCTTCACGGTCGTGAACATCGGTACGCCCGATGGCGAGAAGGTGCTGTCCGCCATCGACAACCTCGGCGCGCAAGGCGCCAAGGGCTTTGTCATCTGTGCGCCCGACGTGCGCCTGGGCCCGGCCATCAAGGCGCGCGCCAAGCGCTATGACATGAAGTTCGTCACCGTGGACGATCAACTCGTGGATTCGTCCGGCAAGCCGCTGGCCGACGTGCCGCACCTCGGCATGTCCGCCTTCAAGATCGGCAACCAGGTCGGCCAGGCCATCTCCGACGAGATGAAGCGCCGCGGCTGGAAACCCGAAGAGGTCGGCGCGCTGCGCATCACCAACTACGAGTTGCCGACCGCCAAGCTGCGCACCGACGGCGCCACGCAGACGCTGCTGGCCGGCGGCTTCAAGAAAGAGAACATCTTCGACGCGCCGCAGAAGACCACCGATGACGCAGGCGGCTTCAATGCGGCGTCGCCGGTGCTGGCGCAGCATCCGAACATCAAGAAGTGGGTGATCTTCGCGCTCAACGAAGAAACCGTGCTGGGCGGCGTGCGGGCGACGGAGCAATTGCACATTCCCGCGGCCGATGTGATCGGCGTCGGCATCAACGGCGCGGGGGAGGCGTTTGCCGAGTTCCAGCGCAAGGAACCGACAGGCTTCTTCGGCACGATCGCCGTGAGTTCGACGAGCCACGGCAAGGACAGCGCCGCCAACCTCGTCCAGTGGATCAAGACCGGCAAGCAGCCGCCCGCCGATACGCAGACCACCGGCAAGCTGATGACGCGCAGCAACTGGCAGGAGGTGCGCAAGGAACTGGGCATTTGATGCAACGCGCGGCGCGGGCCTGCTCCGCGCCCCACGCGCATCCGCAAAGAGCAATCGATGACAGTCCAATCACTTGATGCGAGCGGTCCGGCCGACGCTTCCGCTGGCGCCTATCTGAAGCTCGACGGCATCACCGTGCGCTTTCCTGGCGTGCTGGCGCTCGACCACGTATCGCTCGACATCCGTCGCGGCGAGGTGCACGGCCTGATGGGCGAGAACGGCGCCGGCAAATCGACGCTGCTCAAGGTGCTGTCGGGCGTCAACCAACCGGAGGACGGCACGCTGTCGCTCGGCGGCGTGCCGCAGCAGTTCACGAACACGCGCGCGGCCATCGCGGCGGGCATTGCGATCATCTACCAGGAACTGCACCTCGTGCCGGAGCTGACGGTGGCCGAAAACCTGATGCTCGGCGCGCTGCCCAACCGCCTCGGCGTGCTCGACGAGAAAACGCTCATGGCGCGTGCGCTGCGCGAGCTCGAACGCCTCGGCGAGAAGCTGGACCCGAACCAGCCGGTCAAGCACCTGTCGATCGGCCAGCGCCAGATGATCGAGATCGGCAAGGCGCTGATGCGCGATGCGCGCGTCATCGCATTTGACGAGCCGACGAGTTCGCTGTCCTCGCGCGAGACGCAGCAGCTGTTCCGCATCATCCGCGCGCTGCGGGCCGAAGGCCGCGCCGTCATCTACGTGACGCACCGCATGGAAGAGGTGTACGAGCTGTGCGACCGCGTCACCGTGTTCCGGGACGGCCGGCGCATCGACACGTTCGACGCCGGCGCGGGCCTCGACCGCGAACGGCTGATCCGCGGCATGGTCGGCCGCGACATCCAGGACGTCTACGGCTACCGGCCACGCCAGCTCGGCGAGGTGCAGGTCGACGTGCGCGGCCTGATGGGCCCGGGCCTGCGCGAACCCGCCTCGTTCACGGCACGCGCCGGCGAGATCGTGGGCTTCTTCGGGCTGGTCGGCGCGGGGCGCTCGGAATTGATGAAGCTGCTGTACGGCGCAGTCAAGCCGACCGCAGGCGAGGTGCACCTCAAAGGCAGGCGCGTACAGTTCAGCACGCCGCGCGATGCCGTGCGCGCCGGCGTCGCCCTCTGTCCGGAAGACCGCAAGCAGGAAGGCATCGTCGCCATCGCCTCGGTGTCGGACAACCTCAACATCAGCTGCCGGCGCCACTTCAGCCGCTTCAACGTGCTGAACAACCGGCAGGAGGCGCGGACCACGAAGGCGTTCATCGACAAGCTTGCCATCAAGACGCGCAACGGCGACACGCCGATCGGCAAGCTCTCGGGCGGCAACCAGCAGAAGGTGATCCTGTCGCGCTGGCTGGCCGAAGACATCGACGTCTTCCTGATGGACGAGCCCACGCGCGGCATCGACGTCGGCGCCCGCAGCGAGATCTACAGCCTGCTCTACGGCCTGGCCGAGGCCGGGCGCACCGTCATCGTCGTGTCGAGCGACCTGGCCGAAGTCATCGGCGTGGCCGACCGCGTGCTCGTCATGAAGGAAGGCCGCATCGTCGGCGATCTGCCGAGGCAGCACGCCACGCCCGACGCACTGATCAAACTCGCGCTGCCGCGCTGAAGGCGCGCCACTCACGGGCCGCGCAACGACCATGGAAACCGAACCTATGCAAACGCCATCCACCGAACCTGTGCCGGGCGCGCCATCGCTGGCACCTCCGCGCCTCGGCAACCGCGCCACCCTGGCGTGGGAACTCGTCAACCGATCGGGCATCGTCGTGGTGTTCCTGCTGCTGTTTGCGACCCTCGCCTTCACCGTGCCGGGCTTCGTGAGCAGCCGCAACATCCAGGGCCTGCTGCTGTCGGTCACCCTCATCGGCTCGATCTCGGTGACGATGATGTTCGTGCTCGCGCTCGGCGAGGTCGACCTGTCCGTCGCGTCCATCGTCGCGTTCGCGGGCGTGGTCGCCTCCACGCTCATCACCGCCACGCACAGCGTGATGCTGGGCGTGGCGGCGGGCGTGCTGGCCGGCGGCCTGGTCGGGCTGGTCAACGGGGTGCTCGTGGCGCGGTACCAGATCAACTCGCTGATCGTCACGCTGGCCATGATGGAAGTCGTACGCGGCCTCGCCTACATCACCTCCAACGGCGACGCGGTGATGATTTCCGAAGAGCGTTTCTTCGATCTCGGCGGCGGCGCGTTCCTGGGCATCTCCTACCCGATCTGGAGCAACATCGTCGGCTTCGCGCTGTTCGGCTTCCTGCTCAAGAAGACCGTCTTCGGCAAGAACGTGCTGGCCGTGGGCGGCAATGAGGAGGCGGCCCTGCTGGCCGGCCTGCCGGTCATGCGCATCAAGATCGCCGTGTTCGTGCTGCAGGGCCTGGTGACGGGCTTTGCCGGCGTGATGCTCGCCTCGCGCATGAGCCTGGGCGACCCGAAGACGTCGGTCGGGCTGGAGCTCGGCGTGATTTCCGCTTGCGTGCTGGGCGGCGTCTCGCTGACGGGCGGCGTGGCGACGGTCTCGGGCGTCCTCGTCGGTGTGCTCATCATGGGATCCGTGCAGAACGCGATGAGCCTGATGAACGTCCCGACGTTCTATCAGTACCTGATCCGCGGCGGAATACTGCTGCTCGCGGTCTGGTTCGACCGCATCCGCCGCAACAAGCGCGCGGCCTGAGCCGCAGCGTTCACCAGACGCAAAAAAGCCCGCAGTTGCGGGCTTTTTCATCGCTACGCCGAGGAACCGGCCGGCCGCCTCAGGCGAAAGAGTAGAACACGCGGAACTGCACCTTCCGCTCCGCCCAGAACTCGGCCGCATCGCGAAACACATCCAGCAGCGTCTCGCGCGCTTCCTTGTCGAACTTGGGCTGGCACGGCAGGCCCTCGAGCACGATCACGAAACCCGGTTGCGGGCCGGCCTTGTAGATCATGTCGGTCAGACAATCGGCCAGCGCATCGAAGTTCTTCCCGAAATGCTTGGGAAAGAGGAATTCGCGCGCGATGACGTCCAGCACTTCGCTCTTCGTGGTGGCCGCCGAACAGTTGGCGTACAGGAAGTGCTGGCCCAGGCTTGCCGCCGATTCGGCCAGGTCCGCCACGCGAAACGCACGAATCGACTGCACGATGTTCGGACGCACGGTCTTGAACAGGTTCATGGCGTCTTCGCGGCCTCCGTCGTCCGTCTTGGTAATGTCCTGCGTCATGCTCGTCTGCGGCGGTTTTGCCGTCGCACCCCCAAGGCGTGCGCCGAGGGATTGCATCCCGACCACGCCGTCGTACAGATTTTGCGCCTTGTGCCACGCTTCGCGGGCCACGCGCTCATCGCGTGCGGTGAGCGAGTCGTCCAGCCCAAACATGTTGGTCGTCATCGCTGTATCCGTTGAAAACTGTTGTAGTGATCTTCCGTGTAATAGCAGTCGTTGGCCGCCTGCTGATCGCCGCCGCAGATAATGCGCCTGGCGCCCCGGTTGCGGGCACCGCGCGTCTTGACGGTGTATTCGCGGTAGTAGCCGCGCCGTTGCGCCGGCAACCGTCGCTCATAATTGCCGAAGGTGGTGCCATCTTTCGCATACGGAAAGGGGCCGCCCTGCTCAATCAACGCGAGCGTGCGCTGCGCCTCGTTGGGCAAATCTGCGACGCGAATGGTTCCCAGCCCGGCGTTGAGATTCGTGGTATCTCGCGCAATCGCGCTGGCCGGCACTCCCGCCAGCAAGAACGCCAGCGTCGCCGCTACCGCGCCGCGCACCGCCACCTGGCAAACGGAGCGCCTGATCCACGCTCCAAGTCGCTTTGTCATCAGCAAGGCCCTAACGGGAGAATCGCGCCGACAGGACAGCCCGGCGCAGGTTACAAGCGCAGGCGGCCGTCTCGTGAATCCAGACGACCGGTTTGCAGCTGAAAGCGAAGCGGCTCAATCAAGAGGCCTTGCGGGGAGAATGACAAGTCGGGCGAGCGCCGAAGACGACTTGGGGAATCCTTCCGCTTGCAACACCGATTGCGTGCACAGAACAAGGCAAACCGAACGCGTACAAAACACCGCTTTTTTGACTGCGCCCAGGCGATTACCGGCCTCGTGTGCTCAGAAGCACCCCTTCAGGCCGTAAGGGTACGCTCATCGATGACAACAATCAACCGGCGGCCGATGTTGGAGCGGTTTTTTGTTGCCAGTCTTAACGCTGTCGCAATGTGAGCGCACACACACTTGGCGAGCCAAAAAAGAAGAGCGCAGCATCGTGCGCCCCCTTCTTGTGCAATGCCAATCAGCGCTGCACTTGCGCGGCCGCATCCACAACGGTCAGCGCCGTCATGTTAAGGATACGACGCACGGTGGCCGACGGCGTGAGGATGTGCACCGGCTTCTTCGCCCCGAGCAGGATCGGCCCAATGGCGATGTTGTTGCCGGCGGCCGTCTTGAGCAGGTTGTACGCGATGTTGGCGGCATCGATGTTCGGCATCACCAGCAGGTTCGCTTCACCTGCGAGGGTGGAGTCCGGCACCAGCGAGTTGCGCAGCTTTTCGTCCAGTGCGGCGTCCCCGTGCATTTCGCCGTCGACCTCGAGTTGCGGGGCACGTTCGCGCAAGATGGCGAGCGTTTCGCGCATCTTGACCGCCGACGGCGCCTCTGACGAGCCAAAGTTCGAGTGCGACACTAGCGCGACCTTCGGTTTGATGCCAAAGCGGCACAGCTCCTCGGCGGCCATGATGGTGATCTCCGCCAACTGCTCCGCCGTCGGGTCGATATTGACGTGGGTGTCGGCCAGGAAGATCTGACGCCCCGGCAGCACCAGACCATTCATTGCGGCGTATACGCTGTTCGTGCCACCCAGGACTTGGTCGATGTAACGGAGGTGCGCGGCCGTGTTGCTGACCGTGCCGCAGATCATGCCATCGGCTTCGCCCTTGTGGATCATGACCGCGCCGATGAGCGTCGAGCGGCGGCGCAGTTCGAGCTTGGCGTACTGTGGCGTCACGCCCTTGCGCGCCATGAGCTTGTAATAGGTTTCCCAGTACTCGCGGAAGCGCTGGTCGTGTTCGGGGTTGACCACGGTGAAATCCACGCCTTCGCGCAGGCGCAGGCCGAAGCGCTCGATGCGGTGTGCGATCACGCCCGGGCGGCCGATCAGGATCGGGCTGGCGAGCTTTTCGTCCACGACGATCTGGACGGCGCGCAGCACGCGCTCTTCCTCGCCCTCGGCAAAGATGATGCGCTTGTGCTCCATCGGCACCTTGCGGGCCGCCGAGAAGATCGGCTTCATCAGCGTGCCCGAGTGGTAGACGAACTGCTGCAGGTGCTGGCGATAGGCGTCCATGTCTTCGATCGGACGCTGCGCCACGCCCGAAAGCATGGCCGCCTGCGCCACGGCCGGCGCGATCTTGACGATCAGACGCGGGTCGAAGGGCTTCGGGATCAGGTATTCGGGGCCGAACGACAGATCCTGGATGCCGTAGGCGGAGGCGACGATGTCGCTCTGCTCCTGGCGGGCCAGCTCGGCCACGGCGTGCACGGCGGCAATTTCCATCTCACGCGTGATGGTCGTCGCGCCCACATCGAGCGCGCCGCGGAAGATGAACGGGAAGCACAGGACGTTGTTGACCTGGTTCGGGTAGTCCGTGCGACCCGTGCCCATGATGACGTCGGGGCGCACTTCCTTGGCCAGTTCCGGCAGGATTTCCGGGTTCGGGTTGGCCAGCGCGAAGATGATCGGCTTGTCGGCCATGCGCTTGACCATGTCCGGCTTGAGCACGCCCGCGGCCGACAGGCCCAGGAAGATGTCAGCGTCGTCAATGACTTCGGCCAGCGTGCGCTTGTCGGTCTTCTGCGCAAAGTGGGCCTTGTCCGGGTCCATCAGCTCGGTACGGCCTTCGTAGACGACACCGGCCAGGTCCGTCACCCAGATGTTCTCGCGCGGCAGGCCGAGGTCGACCAGCAGGTCCAGGCACGCCAGCGCTGCGGCGCCCGCGCCGGACGCAACCAGCTTGACCTTCTTGATGTCTTTGCCGACCACCTTGAGGGCATTGGTGATGCCCGCGCCCACGACGATCGCGGTGCCGTGCTGGTCGTCGTGGAAGACGGGAATCTTCATGCGCTTGCGCAACTCGCGCTCGACGAAGAAGCACTCGGGTGCCTTGATGTCTTCGAGGTTGATGCCGCCGAAGGTCGGCTCCAGCGAAGCGATGATGTCGACCAGCTTCTGCGGGTCTTTTTCGTTGATCTCGATGTCAAACACATCGATACCGGCGAATTTCTTGAACAAGCCCGCCTTGCCCTCCATCACCGGCTTGGAGGCTTCCGGGCCGATGTCGCCCAGGCCCAGCACGGCGGTGCCGTTGGTCACCACGCCCACCAGATTGCCGCGCGCGGTGTAGCGGAACGAATTGGCGACGTCTTCGACGATCTCTTCGCAGGCTGCGGCCACACCCGGCGAATAGGCCAGGGCCAGATCGCGCTGGTTCGACAGCGGCTTGGTCGGCGTGACCGAAATCTTGCCCGGCGTCGGAAACTCGTGGTACTCCAGCGCGGCCTTGCGCAAGGCGGCGCGTTGCTGCGCCTTGAGTTCTTCATCCGTGCGGGCGGGCTGCTGAGGCTGGGTATCCACCGTGGTCATGGGTCTCTCGTATCGGGTGGCCAGCGCGCACGCCGGCCGTCGCATCTAGCGGGCCGCCGGGAAACCCTCACGAGCGTCTCGGGATAGGCCGATATCCGGCCCTAGGTCCGCCTCCTTGGGCCCGTCATTTTATATAGTGAAAACTGATCTCACAACGGGATTTTGGGTAGGACTGCTGTGCGCATTCGCTACAATATTCCACCGCCTTGCCACGGCACCATCGGGCTTGCCCCACTTCCTTCCAACACCGCTGCCGTGCCCACATCCGCCGCGCCCTCCAACTCCGCCGATCTGACCGCAGAATTGTCGGAATTCGGGCTGATCCGCCGTTATTTCACGCGCCCCGCGCGCCGTGCCACGCTGGGGGTGGGCGACGACTGCGCCCTGCTCGGGCCGCGCCCCGGGCATGAACTCGCCATTTCGACCGATATGCTGGTCGCCGGCCGCCATTTCTTCGCGGATGCGCAGCCACGCGCACTTGGACACAAGGCGCTGGCTGTGAATCTGTCGGACCTGGCCGCCATGGGCGCGGAGCCTCGTGCGTTTACGCTGGCATTGGCGCTGCCCGACGCGAATCCCGCGTGGCTCGGCCCATTCTCGGAAGGGTTGCTGGCATTGGCGGACGCGCTCCATTGCGAGCTGATCGGCGGTGACACCACGCGCGGTCCGCTCACGCTCAGCCTGACCGTCTTTGGCGATGTCCCGGCCGACGTCGCACTGCGCCGCGATGCTGCCCGCCCAGGCGACGATGTGTGGCTTTCGGGCACCGTCGGGGATGCGAGGCTCGCACTGGGCGCGCTGCGCAACGAATGGCCGCTGCCACCCGGGGCGCTGGCCCAGGTGCAGCCGCGCATGGACATGCCGACGCCGCGCGTTGCACTGGGCCTCGCGCTGCGGGGCATCGCCCGGGCGGCGCTCGATGTTTCCGATGGGCTGCTCGGCGACCTGGGCCACATCCTGGCGCAATCGCGCGTCGGGGCGACGATCGACGTGGCGCGCGTGCCGCGCTCGGCGACGCTGTCTGCGCAACCGGCGGCGCTGCAGTTGCAATGCACGCTCGCCGGCGGGGACGACTACGAGCTTTGCTTCACCGCGCCGGCTGAGGCGCGCGGTGCCGTGGTGGCTGCCGGCCGGCAGGCAGGCGTGGCCGTCACGCGCATCGGCCGCATCGAAGCCGAAGCCGGGCTGCGCCTGGTGGACGCGCACGGGGCGCCGGTCACTTTCACGCACGGCAGCTTTGACCATTTTTCTTCCGCATCATGATGTCTTCTGCACCGTTTCCTCCCTCCAACCCGCCGGGCCAGCCCGAAGCCGTGATCCTCGAGGCAGGACAGACCGCGCAGGTCCGCCGCCCCACCGCCCGCTTCATGTTCGGCCATCCGGCGCGCATCCTGGCGCTCGGTTTTGGCTCGGGCCTCTCGCCGGTGCTGCCGGGCACGATGGGGACGCTGTATGCCTGGCTCATCTACGTGGTCTTGGCGCGCTGGATCAGCGGGCCGGCCTGGCTCGCGATTGCCGCCGTGGGCTTCGTGGTCGGCATCTGGGCCTGCGCCCGTACCGCGCGCGACCTGGGTGTGGCGGACCACGGTGCCATGGTGTGGGATGAAATGGTGGCGTTCTGGCTCGTCCTCGCCTTCGTGACGCCGACCACGCTGGGCGGGCAGTTTGCCGCGTTCCTGTGGTTCCGCTTCTTCGACATGGCCAAGCCCGCGCCCATCCGCCATTACGACCGCACGCTCAAGGGCTTTGGCCTGCGCGGTGGCTACGGCGTGATGGTCGACGACATTCTGGCGGCCTTCTACACGCTGCTCGTATTTGCGCTCTGGCGCTCGATCTGAAGTCTTTGAAGTCCGAAGTCCGGAAGGTATTGCAATGGCTGAATCCCGCGCACTGGCTCAACTGGCCGAACTGGTTGGCGACACACTCCACAAGCGCAGCCTGATGATGGCGACGGCCGAGTCGTGCACCGGCGGCCTCGTGTCGGCCGCGATCACAGATGTGTCAGGCTCGTCGGGATGGCTCGAGCGAGGCTTCGTGGTGTATTCCAACGAGGCCAAATCGCAGATGCTGGGAGTGCCGGCGGCGCTGATCCGCGAGCACGGCGCGGTGAGCGAGGCCGTCGCGCGCGCCATGGCCGAAGGCGCTGTGCTCAATAGCCGCGCCCAGATGGCGGTGGCGATTACCGGCGTGGCCGGCCCGACCGGCGGCACGCCCGACAAGCCGGTCGGCATGGTCTGCTTCGGCTGGAGCAACCGGCTGCAGACACGCGTGGAGACACGTCACTTCAAAGGCGATCGCAAGCAGGTGCGGCTGCAAGCGGCGGAGCACGCCCTGCGCGGCCTGCTCGACTTCCTGGACGCAGCCGAGTCCTGACCGCTTCAGTCGGTTGGATGATCGGGCCGTCGATGCGGCGCGTGGTCGTGTTCCGGCTGGTGTTCGTGATCGTGCTCGTGGCGACGGTCGCGATCGTGATCGCGGCGCGTCGTCTCATGCTCGTGGGTGTCGTCGCGCTCTTTCTCGAGCTTGCGGTCCGGATCCTTGCCCGTCTCGTCCCGGTGGGTACCGGCCACAGGCGGATGTGGATGCGTGGTCATGGCGTCCTCGCTCTCACAGCAACCGGGCCGGGAACCCGGCTCAGTTGCGGAACTGGTTGATCTGGTCGCGGGTGTGTTCCGCGACGCGCCGGGCGGCATCGGCGAAATCGCTGTCGCTGCTCGCGTACAGGATCGCGCGCGACGAGTTGATCATCATGCCGGTCCCGTCGGCAGTGCGGCCAGCGCGCACGGTGGCCTCGATATCGCCGCCCTGGGCGCCGATGCCCGGAATCAGCAGCGGCATGTCGCCGACGATCTCCCGCACCTTGGCGATCTCCTGCGGAAACGTCGCGCCCACCACCAGGCCCATCTGGCCGCTGGTGTTCCACACATCGCGCGCGCGTTCGGCCACGACCTGGTAGACGGGGCGGCCGCCCGTTTCCAGGAACTGCACATCGCTGCCGCCCGCATTGGACGTGCGGCACAGCACGATCACGCCCTTGTCGGCGTGCGCCAGGTACGGCTGCATGGAGTCGAAGCCCATGTAAGGGCTCACGGTGATGGCATCGGCGTGATAGCGCTCGAAGGCTTCCTTCGCGTAGTGTTCGGCCGTCGAGCCGATGTCGCCGCGCTTGGCATCGAGGATGACCGGAATGCCCGGATAGGCCTCATGGATGTAATTGATGAGCTGCTCGAGCTGGTCTTCCGCGCGCTGCGATGCGAAGTACGCAATCTGCGGCTTGAATGCGCAGACGAGGTCGGCGGTGGCATCGACGATGGCACGGCAGAACGAGAAGATCGCGCCGCCCGTGCTGGTGAGCGACGCCGGCAGGCGCGCCGGATCGGGATCGAGCCCGACGCACAGCAAGGAGTTGTTGCGCTGCCAGGCGGCAGCCAGTTGTTCGGTAAATCGCATGGTGTCGGGAAGGTGAGGACGCGGCCGGGCTGCCGCATGACTTCGCTCCATTTTACCCGCGGGGCGGCCAGATGGCGGCATCATCCTGGCGTCGCATCCATCCCACGCGTGCGGGCCGAGTCACGGTTTCTGGCTGATTCCGCCGTGTCTTTACGCTACACTCGGCGCGATTTTTCGCCCCGCTGTTCAACGCCCCGCTCCAAGGAAGCTCCGCATGATCAACCTGTTCGTCGTGCAAAAAGGCCGTCTCGCGCAGGAACAGGTCGAAGACCGCAGCGAGTTGCTGCAGCACAAGCCGATCTGGATCGACGTGATCGACCCGGATGACGAAGAACTCGCCTGGATCAAGGAAGCCTACGGCGTCGTGCTGCCCGAACTCGAGCAATTGGGCGACCTGGAGGCTTCCGCCCGCTACTTTGAAGGCGAAGACGGCCACATCCACATCCGCACCGATTTCCTGCTCGACGAGGAGACCACGTCCCGCAACGTGCGCGTGGCGTTCGTGCTGACCAAGGATGTGCTGTTCTCCATCCACGACGAAGACCTGCCCGCGTTCCGCCTCGTGCGCATGCGGGCGCGGCTGCGCCCGGGGTCGGTACGCAACGCGAAAGACGTGCTGATGGATCTCTACGCCACCGACGCGGAATATTCGGCGGACTCCATCGAGGAAGTCTACGAACGGCTGGAGGACGCCAGCAAACGCGTGCTGGCCGATGAGGTGACGGACGCCGCCGCCGCCGACGTGCTGGAGATCATCGCCCGCGTGGAAGACCTGAACGGCCGCATCCGCCGGAACGTGATGGATACGCGTCGCGCCGTGTCGTTCCTGCTGCGCAGCCAGCTGCTGTCGACCGATCAGCAGGACGAGGCGCGCCAGGTGCTGCGCGACATCGACTCCATCGAGAACCACACGGCGTTCCTGTCGGACAAGGTCAACTTCCTGATGGACGCCACGGTCGGTTTCATCAACATCAACCAGAACAAGATCATCAAGCTGTTCTCGGTGGTGTCGGTGGCGCTGATGCCGCCCACGCTGATCGCCTCGATCTACGGCATGAATTTCAAGGTGATGCCGGAGCTGGAGTGGGCTGAGGGCTACCCGTATGCAATCGGGCTGATGATCGTGTCGGCAGCGATTCCGCTGATCTACTTCCGGCGCAAGGGCTGGCTCAACTGAACCGGCGCGTCAGTCCGGCAGCGTGGCCGAGCCCATCCGGTTGGCAATGATGGTCGCCTTGCGCGTGAAGTTCACGTGCACATTGGCGCAGTAGCTCTTCTTGTCGAAGCACTTGGGCGCCGGCAGCGCCGCGGCGAGGCGAGCCGCCTGGCCCACCGTCAACTGCGAGGCAGGGCGCTTGAAGTAATGCTGGGCAGCGGCCTCGGCGCCGAATACGCCCTCGCCCCACTCGACCGAGTTCAGATAGATCTCGAGGATGCGCTCCTTGTCGAGCCAGAATTCGAGCATCCACGTGATGAGCAGCTCCTCGCCCTTGCGCAGGTAGTGGCGCTCGCCCGAGAGGAACAGGTTCTTGGCCAGTTGCTGCGTGATGGTCGAGCCGCCCGCGACGACACGGCCGCGCTTCTTGTTCTTCTCCCAGGCGTCGAGCATGGCGTCGACTTCCCAGCCGCTGTGCGAGACGAAATCCGCGTCTTCGCTGGCGATGACGGCCCGCTTGAGGTTGCGCGAAATCTGGTCGTAGTTCACCCAGCGATGGTCGATCCTGCAGGTGAAGACGTTGGCGCCGCACAGGCGCATGCGCTCCGCACGCATGAACGAGGTGGACGAGGGATTGAACACCTGCCAGCTCGCGATGGCAGCGAAGAAGTACAGGTTGAGCGCGACCACGCCCGCCACGAAACAGCCGATCACGTAGCCGAACCAACGCATCATCGCGGGTCTTCGCTAGGGGGCGGTTCAGCGTTGCGTGCGCGCGGCCACCGCGGCTTCGCCCTGCAGGCCTTCACGCATGGCGTGCAGCACCGGCGCGGTTTCCGGGCGCACGCCGCGCCAGACGAGAAACGACTCCGCGGCCTGCTCGACCAGCATGCCCAGTCCGTCCCACGCACGCGTGCCGTTGCGCTTGGCGAACTCCATGAATACCGTCGGCCGCGGCCCGTACATCATGTCGTACGCCAGCGCGTTGGGCCCGAACACGGTGGTCGGGATCGGCGGCACCTCGGCCTGCAGGCTGCTGGCGGTAGCGTTGATGATGACGTCGAACACGTCGTCGACACCGAGCTGGTCATAGCCGCTGCCGATGAGTTCGACTTCGTGGAGCTTGGCGGCCGCCTCGAAGCGCTCCGCCAGCATGACTGCGCGGTCAGCGGTGCGATTGGCAACGAACACCCGTGACGGCTTGTGCTCCAGCAGCGGCAGCAGCACGCCGCGCGCCGCGCCTCCGGCGCCGAGCAGCAGCACGCGCTCGCCTTCCAGGCTGTTGCCGATGTTGTGCGTGATGTCACGCACCAGGCCCACGCCGTCGGTGTTGTCGCCGAAGATCTCCTCGCCGTCGAACTTCAGTGTGTTGACCGCGCCTGCGGATTGCGCCCGCAGCGACAGCGACGTCGCCATCCCATATGCATCGAGCTTGAACGGCACGGTCACATTCAGCCCGCGTCCGCCTTCGCGTACGAAGTTCTGCACGGTCTCTTCGAATGCGATGAGCTCGGCATAGATGCGTTCGTAGCGGATGTGCTGGCCGGTCTGCTGCGCAAACGCGGCGTGGATGGTGGGCGACTTGCTGTGCGAGATCGGGTTGCCGATCACGCCATAGCGATCCGTGGGCGGCGCGCTCGCGGCGGCGAGAATCGCGTCTTGGAACGAAGACTTGGACGACGACATCAGCGGGTCTGCAGGTGCGTTTCGAGCCCTGCCCGGGTGAACTTGAACGTGGCGACCACATCCTGGATGTCGACGCGCTTGCGCATCTCGGCCGGGAAGCTGCCGAACGGGGCCGACGAACGGACGATGGCGATGGCCTGGCGATCGAGCGCCGGGTTGCCGGAGCTCTTGGCAATCTCGATGCCCTCGATCTTGTAGCCGTCCTGGTTGTAGCCAAGCTGGCCATCTCGGTTGATGCTGATCACGACAATCAGTTCGCCGTACAGCGGGTGGCCGTTCTGGCTCGGAAAGTTGGCGGTGCCGCGCGTCTCGATCTTGCGGCGCACGGCATCGTAGTAGCGGGCGTAGTCGACCTGGCGGGCGCTGGCGGCGGTCAGCACGTTGCGGCGCGGGCGCTTGGCGTAGTGCTCGAGATTGCGGTCGATCTCGGCCTGCAAGCGGGCGATTTCGTCTTGAGTGGTGCGGTCGTCGGTGCCGTTGGTGGGCGATGGCTGCGGACGCTCGCCCGGTTTGACCTGGCGGTCATTGACCAGCGGCGCGCGCTCCTTCGATTGCGTCAGCAGGCGGCGCTGCTCCTGCTCCAGATACTCAAGGCGGCGCTGCGTAAGCTTGATGGCATCGCCGGTCTGTTCGTTGGTATCGGCCGGCAGCGGCGTGGTGGCGCGCTGCTGGTCGAACTCACCGCCGCCGTTGAGGTTGACCTGCGCCACGGCCGTCGCCTTGGCCGGCGCCGTGGATGACTTGGCATTGACCAGCACCACGTCCAGCCCCGGATCGTCGCGCTTGATGTCGAATGCCTCCGGCGCTACCACGCGCACGAACAGCAACAGAACGTGCACGGCCAGCGACACCACCAGCGCCTTGGTGAGCGTACTGCTGCCGGACCAGTCCGGGCGGTTTGCAAGGGCGGCCATGTCGAGGCGGTTCCTGAGCGATGCGCGAAGAAAAAAGCTGACTGCGATTGTAGTTATGCGGCCGCGGGCGTTCCACCGGTCTCGCCATCCTGCGGCGGCGGCGCCACAGCTGTCTCGGCTTCGGCATGCGCCTCTTCCCCATCGGCGCCAGGTTGTGGTTCGGCCGGGGCTTCGGCCAGTTCTTCTTCCATCGCCTCGGCTTCGGCTTCGGCGTCCGCGGCAGGCGCAAGGATTTCCACCACGCGGCACGACACCTCCAGGCCGATCTCATCGGTGTCCAGGATGTCGAGCACGACGTGCGTGCCGCGCGCGGCCTGTGCCAGTTCCGGCACCTTGGTCACCAGCGGAATCTCGGCGAAGCGCACGGCGCCGTCCTTGAGCACCACAGCCGGCATGCGCGTGCGGTTTTCCTGCTTCAGCCAGCGCAGGCACCAGTAGCGCTCCATGGTCGACTGATGATCGGCGTAAGCGGCGTAGGTCGCTTCGAAATCGGCCACGGCGGCCAGCAGGTCGGCGTCTTTGGGCTTGAAGGGCGCAACCAGCTTGGCCGTGACGCCATGCTGCGCCACCGCAGCAATCTGCCACTGATTCACGAGGTCGACGTAGCGGCGCAGCGGCGACGTGCTCCACGCGTATTGCGCCACGCCCAGGCCCTCGTGCGGCGCGGGATACGTCTGCATGCGCGTGCGGTGCATGCCCCACGCCTTCTGCGTGCGATAGATGCCAGGCACGCCGGCGTCCGCCAGCATGCGACCCCACGTGCTGTTGGCCAGGATCATCAGCTCGGCGACGATCTTGTCCAGCGGCGAGCCGCGCTTGCGCTGCTCGATGCGTACGCGCTCGCCGCCGCCTTCGGCCTCGGGGATCGGGTCGATGTAGAACGAGTAATCGCCCCGCTGCGCACCCTCGGGTTTCAGGCCACTGGCAATGCGTGCCTGCTGACGCGCGTCGTACAACGCGCAGGCAAACGGCCACAGCACAGCCAGCTCCGCCTTGAACGGGTACTCGCCCGAGCCTGCGGCCAGGGCCTCGGCGGTGATGACCTCCTCGAGCAGGTTGTGGCGCAGGTTGGCCGCCACCGTCACAGATTCGCAGCGCGTCTCGCTGGCGGTCACCGTCCACGTGGTACGGTCGACCGTCACATACAGCGACAGCGCCGGGCACGCGCGCCCTTCCTGCAGCGTGTAGCGATCGACCACCGATTCCGGCAGCATCGTGATCTTGTCGCCGGGGAAGTACACGGTCGACAGGCGCTGGCGGGCGATCGCATCGAGCGCATCGCCGCGCTGGATGCCGAAGCCCGGCGCGGCGATGTGGATGCCGATGCGCACCGTCGTGTCGTCAATCGGCGTGACCGAGATGGCGTCGTCGATCTCGGTGGTGGTCACGTCGTCAATGGAGAACGCGCGCACATCGGCCGCCGGCAACTCCAACGCCGGTTCCGGCACGGCTACCTCCGGAAAGCCGGTGCCCTTCGGGAAGCACTCCGAGAGGAAGCGCGCTTCGTGCAGCGCGCGCGCATTGGCAATGCCGCCGACCGCCACCATCAGGCGCATCGGCGACAGGCCCAGCGCCGTGCATGCCGCATCGAGCGCCTTGTATTCGAGGCTGTTCTTGTCCGGCTTGAACAGCAGCTGCAGCGTCTTGCCGCGGAACGCTTCAGGCAGGCGCATGGCCTTGAGCTCGGCCTCGTATTCGGCCTGCAGCGCGGCTTGCTGCTTCTTGCGCTCGAGGCCGGCCAGCGCGGCCTTCAGCTGATCTTCCGGCGCACGCTGGTACCGGCCGCGGCCCTTGCGGCGGAAGTAGATGGGTGCGCCATGCAGCGCGAGGGCCAGCGCCGCTTGCTGGGTGGCATCTGCCCCGGCGCCGAAATACTCGGCCGCCAGATCGGTAAAGCCAAACTCATCGGCGGGGGCGCACTCCCACAGGAAATCCAGATCGATCTCTGTCGACAGCGCCTGCGCAGCCTGCGACAGCTCGCCCGCCGACGGCTGGGCGAACTGCAGCAACACGTCCCGGGATTTGACCTTGGTGCGCTTGGCACTCGGCAACTCGACCTGGTAGGCCTCGCCCTGTTGGGACAAGACGGTGCCCGCGCGGATCTCGCCGCCTTCTTCGAACAGCAACTGCATGGATTTGTCTGGATCGCGGCACGAACGCAATGTCTGGCCGCTCTGAATGAGGTGGAATCGCCACACCCGAAGCGTGTGCGGCAACGAAAAGTTGGGGCCGATGATACCGCACTGACCGGGCCCCGCGCCCGCGAAATGCGCCTACCGCGGCGGGTGAAAAGCCGCCAGCGCCGGCAGGAAAACTTCCGTCACCAGCATCGCACTGGCGCCGCGCCGGAACACCGACCGCCGCGCCGGCAGACGCCCACTCCTAGCGACCGGCGCGTCTCCCAGGGCATCGTCTGCGCGACGTACCAGCGGATGCCGCGCGTCAAGCAGCGCAAACTCGAACGCGCCGCGCTCGACCCGCGGATCGGCAAACAGCGAATGGCCGAGCGGCTGCGTGCCAAGCGCCTTCAGGAACGGCCAGTCGAGCGCCACGCTGCGGGGATGCACGACGGTGTGCGCATAGACGACCGGGATGCCGTTGCAGGCGAGCAGTACCTCGCGCACCAGGGTCTCTGCGGGCCCGGTCATGCCGAGACACCGCCATTCGTCCCGCAACGGCATCGCGCGCTTCTGGCCAAGCAGCCGCACCTCGAACGTGGACGAGGCCGCACGCAGCCGTGCCGTCAGCGAACTGGCGCCGACTGCCCAACGCGCCCAGTGCCGGGCATACACGACGGCGGGAGGCAACGCGCGACGCCAGGCGCTACGCGGGTACAACGGGGTCCCGGTCATGTGCCGTCGAAGGGATGCGTCGCCAAGATGTCGGCCGGAACGCCGCAGAAGACGAGCACTTCGTCCATGTAGCGCGCGAAATCGCTGATCCCGTGGTCGCCGCCTTCGATGATGCGCGTGGCCGCGCCGGGGAAGTGGGCCAGCATTTCACGGTAATCCAGCACCTCGTCGCCCGTGGCAGCCAGCAGGTAATAGCGCTCCGGCTGCGTGACGGCCGGCACGGCCAGCGCCCGCAGCTCGTCGAGGTGATGCGGCTCGACGCGAATCGTGCCGCCACCGTGCCACAACGGCTGCTCGCCGACGTACTTGGCAAGATCGCGGTCAGGGCGGGTGGCGGGATTCAGCATCGCCGCACGCAAGCCGTGTCGCTCCGCGAGCCATGTGGCGTAGTAGCCACCCAGCGAGGAACCGATGAGGGCCGGCTTGACGCCGTCACGCGCTTCAAGTTCAGCGATCAACGCCTCGACCTCTTCCAGGGCATGGCGCGGCGAGACAGGCAGCGCGGGGCACACGTAGCGGCCGGCCAGCCCGACAGACGCCATCCGCTTACCAAGCAACTGCGCCTTGAAGGAGCGCGGCGACGAGCGAAATCCGTGCAGATAGACGATGGATGCCAGCATATGCGCTCAGTGCGCCGCGCCGACGCGGGCGGCCAAGGCGTCGAGCAGCTTCTGATGCACCCCACCGAAACCGCCGTTGCTCATCACAAGCACGTGGTCGCCCGGGCGGGCGGCAGCCGTGACCGCCGCCACCAGCGTCGGCAAATCGGAAAACGCAGCGGCGCGCTTGCCCAGAGGCGCCAGCGCGCCGGCGAGGTCCCAGCCGATGGCGTCCCGGCCATCGGCGGCGCCGAACGCGAACACCTGGTCCGCGCCGGCGAGGCTATCCGGCAGCTGCTGCTTCATCACTCCCAGCTTCATGGTGTTCGAGCGCGGCTCCAGCACAGCGAGGATGCGGGCATCGCCCACGCGCCGGCGCAGGCCTTCCAGCGTCGTTCGGATGGCGGTGGGGTGATGCGCGAAGTCGTCGTAGACCGTCACGCCGTCCACGGTACCGCGCACCTCCATCCGCCGCTTCACGTTTTCGAAGCGCCCCAGGCTTTCAATGGCCTGCGCGGGCGGCACGCCGACGTGGCGGGCTGCAGCAATGGCAGCCAGGGCGTTCATGCGGTTGTGGTCGCCTTGCAGCGCCCAGCGTACCCGGCCCTGCGGTTGACCGTGGAACACCACGTCGAAGCTGTCGTCGGCGCCAAGGTCGGAGATGTTCCACCCTGCTACGTCTTCTGCGCCGAAATGCTCGACTTCCGACCAACATCCGCGCTCAAGTACGCGCTTCAGGCTATCCTCGCGGCTATTGACAAGGAGTCGCCCCTGGCCCGGCACCGTGCGCACGAGGTGGTGGAACTGCGTCTCGATCGCGCCAAGATCGGGGAAGATGTCAGCGTGATCGAACTCCAGATTGTTGAGGATGGCCGTGCGGGGACGGTAGTGGACGAACTTGCTGCGCTTGTCGAAGAACGCCGTATCGTATTCGTCCGCCTCGATGACGAAAAAGTCGGATTCGGTCAGCCGCGCAGACACACCGAAATTGCGCGGCACGCCGCCCACCAGGAAACCGGGCTGGTAGCCGGCGTCTTCCAGGATCCACGCCAGCATCGAGGTCGTCGTGGTCTTGCCGTGCGTGCCGGCCACCGCCAGCACCCACTTTTGCCGCAGCACGTTGTCGCCCAGCCATTGCGGGCCCGACACGTAAGGCAGGTTGCGGTCGAGGATGGCCTCCATCAGCGGGTTGCCGCGCGAAACCACGTTGCCGATCACGTACAGATCGGCGCCGACCGACAGCTGCCCGGGGTCGAACCCCTCGATGAGTTCAATGCCCTGCGCCTCGAGCTGGGTGCTCATCGGCGGATAGACGTTGGCGTCGCAACCCGTGACGCGGTGGCCGGCCTGACGGGCGATCAGGGCAATACCGCCCATGAAGGTGCCGCAGATTCCAAGGATGTGGATATGCATGGGAGACGTCTCGACTTCGTTGCGCGGCATTGTACCCGCTGGTTTCGGGGCGGCTCCCCCCGCTTCAGTAAAATAGAGCCATGTCAAAACGCCCTACCCTCGACCCCGTCCGCGTGCGGGAGGAAATCGCCGCCGTTGCCGCCCGCATGATCGCGGAGGACGGTGCCGACTACGCCACTGCCAAGCGCAAGGCCGCACGCCAGGTGCTCGGCACGGAAGCGCGCGCAGTCGGCGAGTGGCTTCCGGATAACGAGCAGGTCGAAACCGAAGTCCGTGAATACCAGGCGCTGTTTCAGGCGGATTCCCAGCCGCGCGTGCTTGCGCTGCTACGCCGTATCGCGCTGGTCTTGATGGAGGGCCTCGAGGTCTACAACCCGTATCTGGCCGGCGCAGTGTTCAACGGCACCGCCAGCGAGCACTCCGACATCCACCTGCAGGTCTTCTGTGACAGTCCGAAGGACGTCGCGATCTTCCTGCTCAACGCCGGCGTGGATTTCGACACGACAGAGAGTGCTCACTTCGCTGGCCGCGACGAAGTGGAAACGCTCAGCTTCCTGTGGCGCGGTCAATGGCCGGCGGGGCCCGAATCGCGCGATCTCGCCCGGGAGCTGCGCGCGCAGACGGGCACCCCCGTCGGCGTCCACATCGCCCTGTATGACCTGGACGACGTGCGTGGCGCCCGCCGCCCCGACGCCACCGGCAAGACCCAGCGCGGCGATGCCGAGGCGGTGCGCAGCCTGCTGTCCGGGGGGTGAGGGCCGACAGGAGTACAATCCCGCACGCCATCGCGCTGTATACAATAGGGGCCCACGCCGACCATGTCCCGCCGCACCACTTTGATCGCCCTGCTGGTTGCCGGCACGGCCGCCGCCGCGCTGGGCGTCTACATCGGGCATCGCCACACCGAACCGAAGCCGCCGGCCAATGCGGCCGTCGCCACGTTCTACGGCACCAAACTGCCGGACGCGAGCGGCGCAACCCTGGACCTGGCGGCGTTCCGTGGCCAGACGGTCGTGGTCAATTTCTGGGCGCCGTGGTGCGGCCCTTGCGTCGAGGAAATGCCGGAGCTATCCGCGCTGGCCAACGAGCAGAAGGGCAAGGTCCGCTTCGTGGGCATCGGCATCGACTCCGCTGCCAACATCCAGGCGTTTCTGAGTAAGGTGCGCGTCACCTATCCGGTTGCGGTGGCCGGTTTTGGGGGCACGGAACTCGGGCGCCAGTTCGGAAACGAGGTAGGGGGCCTCCCGTTTACGGTGATCCTGAACCCTCAGGGTGATATCACCTTCCGGAAGATGGGCCGAGTGCATGCGGAGGAATTGCGCGTCGCGTTGCAACGCATATGAAACTTGCAAAAACGTCATATGACGTTCATGTGCAGGCAACTCCCCTTCTTTTTGCCGGAAACTGCCGTCGAAAGCGCCAAGATCCGTGAAAACACCGATTTGTCGATACTTTTTCAGCAAAAACTAGACAAAGCATTCTAAGTTGCTGTAAATTGCGCCCAACTTCGCTCAACCGGTCAAATCGTGGCTGACAAACCGACCACCAAAGCGCTTCACAGCGTGCTCGTCTTGCACGGGCCCAACCTCAATTTATTGGGAACGCGTGAACCGGAAGTCTATGGGGCGACCACCCTGGCCGACATCAATGCCGCCCTGGTGGAACGCGCCCAGGCGCGCGGCGTGACGTTGGCGCACTTTCAGTCGAACCACGAAGGCGCGCTGGTCGACCGCATCCACGCCGCCAAGGGTGAAGGCGTCGAATTCATCATCATCAACCCGGCCGCCTACACGCATACCAGTGTGGCGCTGCGCGACGCGCTGGCCGGCGTGGCGATTCCGTACATCGAAGTCCACCTGTCCAACGTGCACCGCCGCGAGCCGTTCCGTCACCACTCGTATCTGGCGGACCAGGCAGTCGGCGTCATCTGCGGGCTCGGCTGGCGCGGCTACCTGGCGGCGCTGGACTACGCAATCGATCAACACGGCGGCTGAACGGCCGTCTCTTTCCTTCATTCAACCTACTTTAACCAACGCAACCACGCCAGCGCCTGGAGCACCTGGACCGATGTGCGGCCGAAAAGCCATTCCCGCACATCCCCTGACCCAGACGCCGACGCTGCAGGAGAACGTTCATGGATTTGCGCAAGCTGAAAACGCTGATCGACCTCGTGGCCGAATCGGGCATTTCGGAACTCGAAGTGACCGAGGGCGAAGGCAAGGTCCGCATCGTCAAGTCGGCCCCGCAGCAAGTGGTGGCTGCGCCGATGCAGTATGCGCCGATGCCCGCTGCCCCGGCTGCCCCCGCCGTGACGGCGACCCCGGCGCCCGCCGCCGGCGCTGAAGCCTCGACCCCGGCGCTGCCTGCGGGCCACATCGTGACGTCGCCGATGGTCGGTACGTTCTACCGTTCGCCGTCGCCCGGCGCGGCCGAGTTCGTCAAGGTGGGCGACACGGTCAAGGAAGGCCAGACGCTGTGCATCATCGAAGCGATGAAGCTGCTCAACGAAATCGAAGCAGACAAGGCCGGCGTCATCAAGGAAATCCTGATCGAGAACGGCCAGGCTGTGGAGTACGGCCAACCGCTGTTCGTCATCGGCTGATCTCCAGGCATCCGACCCTCATCGTGCGGCGCGCAGCGTGCCGCATCCGAGCGCGAGCCGGCGCACAAGGGCTGCCACTGAGTGCAGCCCGGCCACAGCGCCCTCGCCTCTCCTTTTTGTAGCGAGAACACGATGTTCGACAAGATCCTGATCGCGAATCGCGGCGAGATCGCTCTTCGCATCCAGCGCGCCTGCCGCGAGCTCGGCATCAAGACCGTGGTGGTCTATTCCGAGGCGGACAAGGAAGCCAAATACGTCAAATTGGCCGACGAAGCCGTGTGTATCGGCCCGGCACCGTCGCCGCTGTCGTACCTGAACATGCCGGCCATCATCTCGGCCGCCGAGGTGACCGACGCCCAGGCCATCCACCCCGGCTACGGCTTCCTGTCGGAAAACGCCGACTTTGCCGAGCGCGTTGAGCAATCCGGCTTCACCTTCATCGGCCCGACGCCCGAATGTATTCGCCTCATGGGCGACAAGGTGTCGGCCAAGCAGGCGATGCTCAAGTCCGGCGTGCCGTGCGTGCCGGGCTCCGACGGCGCCCTGCCCGATGACCCGAAGGAGATCCTGGCGATCGCCCGCAAGGTCGGCTACCCCGTGATCATCAAGGCCGCCGGCGGCGGTGGCGGCCGCGGCATGCGCGTGGTCCACACCGAGGCCGCGCTGATCAACGCCGTCAACATGACGCGCGAAGAAGCCGGCCGTGCCTTCGGCAACCCCGAGGTCTACATGGAGAAGTTCCTGGAGCATCCGCGCCATGTGGAAATCCAGGTTCTGGCCGACCAGCACCGCAACGCCATCTGGCTCGGCGAGCGTGATTGCTCGATGCAGCGCCGCCACCAGAAGGTGATCGAGGAAGCGCCGGCACCGCACATCGCCCGCCGACTGATCGAGCGCATCGGTGACCGCTGCGCCGAGGCATGCAAGAAGATCGGCTACCGTGGCGCGGGCACGTTCGAGTTCCTGTACGAAAACGGCGAGTTCTACTTCATCGAGATGAACACGCGCGTGCAGGTCGAGCACCCCGTCACCGAGATGATCACAGGCGTCGACATCGTGCAGGAGCAGATCCGCGTGGCCGCCGGCGAGAAGCTGCGCCTGCGCCAGAAGGACATCCAGCTGCGCGGCCACGCCATCGAGTGCCGCATCAACGCGGAAGACCCGTTCAAGTTCACGCCGTCCCCGGGCCGCATCACCGCGTGGCATACGCCGGGCGGCCCCGGCATCCGCGTCGATTCGCATGCCTACAATGGCTATTTCGTGCCGCCCAACTACGACTCGATGATCGGCAAGGTCATTTCGTACGGCGCCACGCGCGAGCAGGCCATCGCCCGCATGCGCATCGCCCTGTCGGAAATGGTGGTCGAGGGCATCCAGACCAACGTGCCGCTGCACCGCGACCTGATGCTCGACGCCAACTTCGTGGAAGGCGGCACGGACATCCACTACCTCGAGCACCGTCTGGCGCAACAGGAAGTGGCCAAGGGCGGCGGCAAGTGACGTACCGCGAATGCGTGCTCGAAGTCGCGCGGGATGACGCCGAGGCGTTGTCCGAGGCGCTGTTCGACCTCGGCGCCCTGTCGGTCTCGGTGGAAGACGCCGATGCCGACACGCCCGACGAAGAACCGCTCTTCGGCGAGCCGGGCCACGAGCCGACCCGCCTGGCGTGGAACCGCTCGCGCGTGGTGGCGCTGCTGGCCGACGACGCCGACCCCGCCCTGCTCGTGGCTGCCGCGGCCAACGAAATCGGCCTCTCGCCGCTGCCGCAGTTCACCGTGCGCGAGGTTGAGGAGCAGGACTGGGTGCGCGTGACGCAATCGCAGTTCGAGCCGATCCATATCGGCGAGCGCATCTGGGTCGTGCCCTCGTGGCACGACGCCCCGGACCCCGACGCCGTGGTGCTGGAGCTGGATCCGGGTCTGGCCTTCGGCACCGGCAGCCACCCGACCACGCGCCTGTGCATGGAATGGCTCGAGCACCACGTGCAGCCGCAAGAGCGCACACTGGACTACGGCTGCGGCTCGGGCATCCTGGCCATCGTCGCCAAGAAGCTCGGCGCCGGTGAAACAGTCGGTGTCGACATCGACCCGAACGCCGTCGATGCCTCGCGCTACAACGCCGAACGCAACCACGTCGAAGCGACGTTCGCCCTGCCGGACGATGCGCCGGAAGGCACGTTCGACCTCGTCGTCGCCAACATCCTGTCGAACCCGCTCAAGCTCATGGCGGCCATGCTGTGCGCACGTGTGCGTCCAGGCGGCCGGCTGGTGCTGTCGGGCGTACTCGAGCGCCAGGCGGAAGAAGTCGCGGCCGCGTATGCCTCGGCCATTCCGTTGACGGTGTGGCGCGCACGTGACGGCTGGGTCTGCCTGCACGGCGTGAAACCGGCTTAACAGTCAGGAAGCGCGCGCAGCGTCGGCCCGGCCCTCAAAGGTGGGTCGACGCTGGCGCCACTGTCTGCAATACTCGCGCGGTCGGTTCCTTTCTCCTCGTCTCGCATGGCAACTGCGCCACGTCTCGCCGCCCGCTGCCCCAACTGCCATACCGCATTCCGTGTCGTCGCCGACCAGCTCCGGCTGCGCGGCGGCCTCGTCCGCTGCGGGCGCTGCAACCATGTCTTCGATGGGCGCAATCACCTTATCGAACTCGGCGCTGCACCGGCGCCGGCCGCGCAGCCAGAGCCACCACCGCTCGCGCAGGAACGCGTTGCCGACGCGGAACCTGCGCGCGTCGCCGCGACGGAGCCTGCCGCACCGCCCACCGAAACACCCGCCGCGTCTGCATCCGCCGAACACGACCACGGCTTCGGCATGACGTTGATCTGGGAAGAGGAAGTGCCCGGCGACGACGTGGCCGAAGTGCATCTCGGTGAGGTGGAAGGCGCGACGCCGGCATCTGACACGCAGCCGTCCGCCCCGGACACCCGCCCTCTGCCCGAAGAAGCACCAGCCGAAGCCGCACCGGCCGACCCGCAGCCCGCCGCCGCCCCCGCTGACCCGTTCCACGGACTGCCACCCATTCGCGATCCTCAAGATGAGGAGGACCCGTTCGCCGCTGCCGTACCCAGGCAGCCGTCGGCAGATTTGCCGGTGGAACCGGCCATCGCCGCCGAGGAAGAAACTCCCGCCCCCCCCGCACCGTCGGACCGGCACGACTCAGTCTGGCTGCGCCACGAGTCCGACCCGCATTCACAGTTCGCGCCCGTACCGAGGCGCCAGGGCCAGGCCCGGCGCACGCCCGTGGAACACGCCGGCCCGACACCGCAGCGCACGCTGACCGGCGCCCCCCGCTCACGCAAGGTGCGGGGCCCCAATCACGGCGTGTCGGCAGCCACGCTCGATTTCCTGCGTGCCGCACAGGCGCGCGAGCAGGCACGCAAGTCGACCGGCCGCCGCACACTCGCACGCGTTGCGATCGGCGCTCTGTCGGTGCTGGCGGTGGCGCAGCTGCTTTTCCTGGCGCGCGCAGAAATCGCGCGGCGGGTGCCGTCCACCCGGCCGCTGTGGGAAGCGATGTGCCAACCCCTGCATTGCACGGTGGCACCACCGCGTGATCTCGACGCACTGCAGATCGAATCGTCGCAGTTGCAGCGTCAGGAAGGCGACGCATCAGACCAGTATGTGCTGACGGCGACCCTGCGCAACCGAGCCGGCGGCCCCGTCGCCCTGCCGGCCATCGAACTGGTGACCACCGACCTGCAGGACCAGCTCCTCGCGCGCCGCGCCCTGCTGCCGACCGACTACCTGAACCCGACCGACAGTGCATACGGCAAGTCAGGGCTGCCCGCCCGCGCCGAGCTGCCGATTCGGGTACGATTCGAGTCCCAGCGCCCGACGGCCAACTACCGGGTGCTGATCTTCTACCCCTGAATTCCTGATTCACCCCAACACGTATCAACACGAAGGAGCAGCACACCATGGCAAACGTGACCCTTGGCGGCAACCCGATCGAAGTCGGCGGCAAATTCCCGGCGAAGGGCGACAAGGCCCCGGCATTCACGCTGGTCGGCGCAGATCTGAAGGACGTGTCGCTGGCTGACTTTGCCGGCAAGCGCAAGGTCCTGAACATCGTGCCGAGCCTGGACACCCCGGTGTGCGCCACCTCCACGCGCAAGTTCAACGAAGCCGCTGCCAAGCTCGACAACACGGTCGTGCTGTCCATCTCGGCCGACCTGCCGTTCGCCGCCGGCCGCTTCTGCACGACCGAGGGCATCGCCAACGTCAAGCCGCTGTCCACCTTCCGCGACAAGGGTTTCAAGCAAGCATACGGCGTCGACATCACGTCGGGCCCGCTGGCCGGCGTGACCGCACGCGCCGTGGTCGTGCTCGATGCCGACGACACCGTCCTGTATTCGCAGCTCGTGCCCGAGATCAAGGAAGAGCCGGACTACGACGCTGCCCTGGCCGCGCTGAAGTAAGCTGCAAACTGTTGCGGGACCGGCCACCGGTCTCTCGTCCATCACACGGCCGTCCACTGGGGCGGCCGCGTTCATATCTGGAGCCCTCTCAATATGGCCAGCGTGATCTGCGGCTCTGTCGCCTACGACACCATCATGACGTTCGACGGACACTTCCGCGAACACATCCTGCCCGACAAGATCCACATCCTGAACGTCTCCTTCCTCGTGCCCAGCATGCGCCGCGAGTTCGGTGGCTGCGCAGGCAACATCGCCTACACGCTCAAGCTGCTCGGCGGCGAGCCCATCATCATGGGCACCGTCGGCCAGGACGCAGGCCCCTATCTGGACCACCTGAAGAAGCTCGGCATCTCCACCAAGTACATCACGGAGATCCCGGACACCTTCACGGCGCAAGCCATGATCACCACCGACCGCGACAACAACCAGATCACCGCGTTCCACCCAGGCGCGATGAGCCAGTCGAGCGTCAATTCGGTTAAGGATGCGCTGCCCGCCCGGCTCGGCCTGGTCGGCCCCGACAGCCGCGACGGGATGCTGCACCACGCCACCCAGTTCGCCGAAGCGGGCGTGCCGTTCATCTTCGATCTGGGCCAGGCGATGCCGCTGTTTGATGGCGCCGACCTGCGCCGCTTCGTTGAACTCGCTACCTACGTGGTGGTCAATGACTACGAAGCGCAGGTCATGCTGTCACGTACGGGCTACAGTGCGACGGAGCTTGCGCAGCGCGTCGAGGCCTTCATCGTCACGCGCGGGGAAGAAGGGGCGGAGATTCACGCCGGCGGCAAGCAGTACACTATTCCCGTCGTGCCGGCCGAGCGTGTGGTCGACCCGACCGGCTGCGGCGACGCCTTCCGCGGTGGGCTGCTGTACGGTATCGAGAACGGCCTGGACTGGGAGACCACCGGCCGCCTCGCCAGCCTGATGGGCTCGATCAAGATCGCCTGCCAAGGCCCGCAGAATCACGGCCTGCCCGTCGACGAAATCGCCCGGCGCTTTGAGTCCGCTTTCGGGTACCGGTATCAATAAGGAACGAACATGAAACCCATCTATCGCATCGGTGCTGCGACCTTGCTGGTCGCCGCGCTCGGCCTGCAGGGCTGCGCCATGGGCACCAACTCCAACAGTGCGTACACCGGGGCGCAGGCGCAACGCGAACAGACGGTGCGCTTCGGCACGGTGGATTCCGTGCGCAACGTCGTGATCGACCGCGAAGCCACAGGCGTCGGCACCATCGCCGGGGGCGCGATCGGCGGCATCGGTTCGGCAGCGGCCATCGGGCGCGGCAACGGCTCTGTGGCGGCGGGCGTACTGGGCGCCATCCTGGGCGGCGTCGCGGGCAGCGCCATCGAGAACCAGGCGAACAAGCGCCCCGGCCTCGAGATCACCGTCAAGCTCGACAACGGCGAATACCGCGCCATCACCCAAGACGCCGACGAGGCCTTCCGCCCCGGCGAGCGCGTGCGCCTGCTGTCGTCGGGCGGCGTGACCCGCGTGACGCACTGAACGATCGAGAGCCGCTTCGGCCGGCATTGGAAAAGACCGCATCGGCATTGCGCCGGTGCGGTTTTTTTACGCCTGCCGCGTCGATCGCGCAGACATGAAAAAGCCCGCCGGGGCGTGAGCCGATCGGCGGGCGGTGCAAGACACCTGGTCTTGCGGACCAGATACGCGGTATCCGGTCAGGTGGGCGCGGCATGCGCGCCGCTGTGGTCCCGAAGGATCACCGTCGCAAGAATGACTTACGGACGGTTGCCGGTCGGGAACGGCCATGCCGCAGCCGGGTTCAGCGCGGTCTTGGCAGCGGGTGCAGCAGGTGCAGCGACCGGTGCAGCAGCAGGCTTGGCGACAGCCTTCTTCGCCGGAGCCTTCTTCGCAGCAGGCTTGGCAGCAGCCTTCTTCGCAGCGGCCTTCTTCGCAGCCGGAGCCTTCTTCGCAGCAGCCTTCTTGGCAGGTGCTTTCTTGGCAGCAACCTTCTTGGTTGCGGCCTTCTTGGCGGGCGCCTTCTTGGCAGCAACCTTCTTCACTGCGGCCTTCTTGGCGGG